>NZ_JBQKJP010000037.1:0-30245 GCF_052117205.1 Candidatus Agathobaculum pullicola
CCTGGCGGCTTGAATCGGTATGCCTTCTGCGAGAATTCTAAACACAAACCGTTCTGCTAAAAGCTATGTGCTGGTAGGACGGTTCTTTTTGCCTTATTATGCGGTGTTGCCATAATATTAATTGTAATAGGAGATGTCTGTTTGAATGATCCTATCAAGATGCTCTGCTGAAAGGCGCAATTTTAAGGTACTGCCAATGATCCGTACTTCATCGGTTCAGAGCATACCACCGGTTATCTGTTTCTGTGCGACTATAAAGGTGACACCATCTATTTGGAGCATCAGAACTGCACTTCGGACGGTCGCGGCTTTGACCAGTTTATCCGGACTCATATCGGCGAATTCAAACTTCTTGGTCAGCTCATATAAGGATGCGCTCAAGGCTTCCATTTTCCAGCGCGTTTTTACTATCATCTCTGGCCGAGAACCATCGCGCCGTTCTGTGCGAAATCGGCTTTGAAGCCACCGCACTGCTCTATATCTTCCACGTTACCCACTACGATGGCCTACATCTGGCGACAGCATGAAAAGCAAAAAATCCACCGGAACTATCCGGTGGATTTTTCATATTCTCTTATGCGGTAGTATAATAGATTACCGCAACCTCGCCGTTAACTACAGACGGATAACAATGGCGATACCCATTCCCCGTACTGACCGGTGCATCAATCTGATGGTACGGCTGCGTTACATCAACCGCCACGCAATCGGCCGCCGCAGGCAAGATAAACTCACTGTCATCCTGCGGAGCGGTGAAGGTAAACTGCCCATTGGCATAGGACACTGTGTGGTTGATCTCCTGCTGGCCCGTCAGCGTGATATACGTCACACCATCCTCCTGCCGCAAATTGGTATATTGCATCAATCCCTCATACTGCAGACTGGAATCATAATTCTCAATAACCACGTCGCAGTAGCTCTGGGCGCCGATGCAAACATTGACCACATTGCCGCGTTGCTGGTATACCGCATTTGTTCCGGCATCCAGCAAATGGGTCGCGCGATACAGCATGACCGCCATCTCTGCGCGGGTGACATTTGCGGTCGGGTTCAGCTTACCATTTGAACCACTGATCACCCTTGCATTGACCAATGCACTAATCGAGTCACGGGCGTAACTGGAAATCTGATCGACATCCGAATACCCCGACAGATTGTCCGCCGGCAGTGTCAGCTGTGTGCGATCGAGCGTACGCTTGAGAAACACCATAGCGTCTTGCCGTGTCATGTTTTGCTCCGGAAGAAAACGGTTATCGTCCGTTCCGGTAGCCACACCAAAAGCCTTTGCCGCAGTGACCGACTTACTGTAATAGGTATTGCCCGGCACATCCACAAAGGTGCCGCTGGCATCAATCAGACCGCTGTCCAGCACCTCACTCATACCGAAAGCACGATCCAGCATCACAATAAAATCCGCCCGGGTAATGGCACTGCCCGGATAAAACAAATGATTACCGCTTCCCTTGATTACCCCTGCTACCGCAAGCGTATCAATTTCGCGGTGAGCCCATGCGTACTTCTCTGTAACGTCATAGAAATAAACAGAGTGATCGGGCAAATACGCATAGGTTTCCGTGTCGTCCGTCGCAAGCGCAGCGGTCAGCACGCTTACTGCAACGACGACAACCAGCAGCATCGCTGCCACCAGCTTACGCGTTCTTGTCATAATCTTCTCCTTGCCGTAAGGTGAACAACATGGGGGATTTCCTCCACCAATGTAAACTTACTGCAAAAGTATATCACATTTGTCCCCACTTGGCAAGTTAAAAGTTGAATAAAATTCTTGTTTCGGTTTTCATTATCCGTAATTTCCCACGTTTTCCCCTCTTTTTCCGTCCTTTTTTGTCATCGCTGTGCGTGGGGAACGTTATGCTGTCTGCGCATCAACATGTACGCTGCTCCGCACGGTACCACAGATAACTCAGCACCGTCGCCACAAGCGACGCTGCCAACAGAGGCACCACCAGCATCACGAAACGCACTATATTATTGGGAAAAAATGCACCGATTACACCCAGCACACCTGCCGCAAAGTACATCCTTCCGGCAACGCGATGTGTACGGCTCCATACGGTTTCACTTGACATCGTCCATGGGGTTTTTATGCCGCAAAACCAATTCATGCGAAACTTCGGCATAACATTTCCCAAATATACCATCATCAGGCTGACCACCAGACAGACCACCATCGCCACATCGACCGTGCCCGGCCGCAGACCTTCCACCACGCAAATACCGTTCATTACCAGAACAAACAGCATCATAACCACCTGAAAGCCGAGATACGAACCGAAAAACTTAGCATAATTGCGTGTTTTTGGATCAAATCGCGGCATAAAGTAAAACAGCGCTGCCAGAAGCGGACCGAGACACGCCACAATCCACAGATGCCACTTGGGCTCATATTCAACTCCGCCCCTAAAATCCCACTGCATCGGAATTTCCGCCGGCAGGTGCGCATATACGGCTGCCGCCAGCACCACCGGAAGAGTCGCCAAAATCCACACGGTCACTTGCCCTTTACCGATCTTTTTCATTGCTGTTACCACCTTTCAACGCCGTGATCCATTCCAAAATCTCATCGACCACGGACATGTTCAGTTCGTAATAAATGTATTTTCCCTGTTTATCATCCATCACCAAACCGGCATCCTTCAAAATCGACAAATGATGTGAAATCGTCGCGCTGGAAACTGTAAAATGCGCGGCAATCTCCCCTGCTGCCATGGGGCCTGCACGCAATAAGCCCAGGATGTCTCGCCGGATAGGATCGGACAGGGCTTTGAAGGTCTGCTGAAAACTCATTTTGTTTCCTCACCCTTCCTCGGGCGGCGTGCCGGACACCAACCCTTACTGCCGCAGTGCGGACAAGTCAGCCGCCACTCCTCGTTGACATGCTGTCGGAACAACAGCTTAGTCCACGGAAGAGAAAACAGCGCGCCGCACGATTTGCACCAAAACCGACATCGCGCCAAAATTCGCGCCTGTCCCACAATCAATGCTGCCAATATCAGCAGCACTGCACACGCCACAATCATCATCCGCATGTCGCTCCCATCATTTAGATAATTATCTAATTGAAAGATATAACACTCACGCATATCTGTCAAGCATTATTTTGATATTTATCTAAATATTGACCAGACTTCTTTTCATCTAATCGATTAATAAAAAAGTCCCGAGACTTTTGTCTCGGGACTTTTCTTTGTTCTATCATGAACTCTTACGCCATGCCGTTGAGCTTGACTGTCATCTTGCTCTTCTTGTTGGCCGCGTTGTTCTTATGCAGGAGGTGCTTGGCAGCCGCCTGATCAACCGCCTTGACAGCGGTCGTATAAGCAACAGTCGCTTCCGCCTTATCGCCGGCAGCAACAGCCGTATCGAACTTCTTCAGCGTGGTCTTGAGCGCGCTCTTAGCCATCTGGTTGTTCATCGCCTTGACAGCATTCACCTTAACACGCTTCTTTGCAGACTTGATGTTGGGCATTCCGAAAACACCTCCTTCGTTTTCTATTCGTCAGTGTTTCTATTCTACCATCACTTTTTCCAAAATGCAAGTCTTTTTTCCATGATTCTGTATAAAAAATCCGACGTGCCGTAAAATACTCAAAAAAGGAGTGAATACACATGGCTTTTCGCACAGATTTGGCAGTCGAAGCGGTTCAAAACCTGTCTCATGCAGCCGACTTGCAGCAGGTTCGGCAATCCGACCGCACAATTGAAGGCTTTTCAGTCAGCGAGGTAGAAATCTTAACAGAGCACGCAGCGCAGGAAATCGGCAAGCCCTGCGGACGATATGTGACGCTGGAGCTGGATGCACTCGTTCGGCGCGAGGAGGATGCCTTTCCACGCGCCTGCCGCGCGCTCAGTACGCTGCTGGGCGAACTGCTGCCGCACAGCGCAGCCTCGGGTCCGGTTCTGGTCACTGGTCTGGGTAACCGCATGATTACTCCGGACGCCATCGGCCCTCAGGCAATCGACCATGTGATCGCCACACGCCATTTGGTCGAGCAGGTTCCGGACGTATTTGCTTCCTGGCGGCCGGTGTCCGCTCTTGCGCCCGGTGTGCTGGGCCAGACAGGCGTGGAAACCGGCGAAGTCATCTGCGGTGTGCTGGACCGCGTACAGCCTGCTGCAGTACTCGCGGTGGATGCGCTTGCCGCCGGACGACTCAGCCGTTTGCTGCGTACCATTCAGTTGGCTGATACCGGCATCACGCCCGGAGCAGGCGTAGGCAACGCACGTGCCGCACTCAACAGTGAAACGCTCGGTGTGCCGGTTATCGCTATCGGTGTACCCACGGTTGTCGACGGCGCGACACTCGCACACGAAATCGCCGCGCAGCTCGGCAGCCCCTCCTGCGAAGCGCTTGACGACCTTTCCCTTCCAGTTATGGTCACCACGCGCGACATCGACCGCGAAGTGGCCGATATCGCCCGCGTCATTGGCTACGCTGTCAATATGGCGCTGCACCCCCATTTGACCGTCAGCGACATCGACTTATATTTGTCTTGAACTTCCCGCCATCTTTCGGTCATACTCGCGCAAGGACGGGCGTATGATAGAACAAAACGCAGGGAGGTGGCAACGATGAAAAGACATAGAAGATCCTCTCGGCGGCGGCGCGGCATCGGTCTGCCTGCCGCCGTTACGCTGTGCATTGCCGCCTCGCTGCTGCTGTTTTCACGCATGGGCGGCGAATCCACCGCGCAGCAGGCGCTGACCCGTCTGGCCGGAAACGGTGATTTCATTCTGCGCGCAGTGTCGCTTGAACTCGGTCTATCACCCAATCAGGCTGCGGTTTTCGTCCCGCGCACCGCGGCATCCGCCCGCAGCGAGGATGCCGACAGCCCGCTTGCGGAAAGCACCTATATTCCACAAACGGAAGAAAACGACAATCCGGTGCTGGATGCCGCAGACAAGGCCGCCACCATCACCATCAATAACGAAACCTCCTATGCGGTTGATGTGGCGGCCTGTCTGGCATCGGATGCCGCCATTCATGTCAGCGGGGACGGCCCACAGGTGCTCATCGTGCATACGCACGGCAGTGAAAGCTACACACCGGATGCCGCCTTCCCCTATACGCCAACCGAAAACGAGCGCACAACCGACACCCGTTATAATGTTGTGCGCGTGGGTGACGAGCTGCAAAGCATTTTGCAGGATAACGGGATCGAAACCGTACATATCCGCGATATCTTTGACTCTCCGGCCTATTCCGGTTCTTATGACCGTTCGCTCGCTGCCATTGAACAGGCATTAGACGATTATCCGTCCATTCAAATCGTGATTGACCTGCATCGTGACTCCATCCTGACGGACGACGGGCAGGCCTACAAAACCTCCTGCACGATCGACGGCGAGGAAATGGCGCAATTGATGTTCGTTGTCGGCACGGATGACGGCGGATTAACCCATCCAAACTGGCAGGACAATCTGAATTATATCACCGGCCTGCAATACCAGCTCAACCGCGCTTATCCCGGACTGATGCGCCCGGTCAACCTGCGCACACAGCGTTTTAACCAGCATGTGCGGACCGGTTCGATGCTGGTTGAGGTCGGCTCCTCGGGCAATACGATGCCGGAAGCACTCGCCGCAATCCGTCTATTTGGTCAGACGCTGGCGGATGACCTCAACAACGTATAACACTGCCCAATACGGCACAAAATACCCCCAATAAGGGGTGAAACCATGGATTCCATCACATTTTCCACCGATTTGGAAAGCAATATCCGCCTGATGCAGACAATTTTTCAGGGAGACAATACCTTTGTCACACGTCGTGCGATCAGTCACGCCGGCCTTTCCTGCGCGGTATTCTTTTTTGACGGCATGGTCAATAACATCGCCATCAACCAAAGCGTCATTCGACCGATTGTGTGCTCTGACCTGTCCCACGCTTCGGCGGAAACACTTTGCCAAACCGTGCTGCAAATCAACGACAGCCGTGTCGAAACCGACATGGCAAAGCTGTTTGCCTCCTTCCTATATGGCGATACGGTAGTATTCACCGAGGGAGAGGCGCGACCGGTCGTGGTCAACACCAAGGGGTTTTCCGTGCGCAGCGCGTCCGAACCGGAAAACGAGCGTGTGCTTTCCGGCCCGCGCGAAGGCTTCACCGAGTGTTTTATGCCCAATCTCGCCCTCATCCGCCGCAGGCTGAACGATAAACGTCTTAAATTCACCTTTCTGCGCATCGGAAGCCGCACCAATACGGTCATCTGCCTGTGTTATCTGGCTGGTGTGTGCGAGCAAAAGCTGGTCACTCATCTCAAGCGCAAGCTGGAAGCACTCGATATCGACAGCGTGCTCGACGCTAACTATCTGGCCGAGCGTATCCGCGACCACCGCTTGTCACCCTTCCCCACCCTTGGCACGACCGAACGTCCAGACGTAGTCGCCGCGCGGCTGGTGGAAGGCCGCTGCGCCATCGTAGTAGACGGCAGTCCGGTCGTGCTGACCGCTCCCTTTCTGTTTCAGGAGTGCTTCCAGTCCAACGACGATTACTATATCAACTTTTTGCAGGCCAACCTGTCCCGCCTGCTGCGCGTAGCCGGCTTTATCTTTACCATCACCTTTCCCGCGGTCTACGTTGCGCTGATGCTGTATCACCGTGAATTGGTCCCCGCACGTCTGCTGTTTGCCGTGTCGGCGGCGCAGCGCGGCGTGCCGCTGCCAATCGGGTGGGAGACCTTTCTGCTCCTGCTCGTACTGGAAGCGCTCAAGGAGGCCGGTGCACGCACACCTGGCGCAATGGGCCAGACAATGAGCATTGTAGGCGGTCTGGTGCTCGGACAGGCTGCGGTCTCGGCGCGATTTGCCGCTGCGCCCACCGTCATTGTCGTCGCCATTGCGGGCGTAACTGGGCTGATGGTGCCCAAGCTGCAAACTGCGACTCTTTGGCTGCGCTTTGCACTGCTGGCGGGCGCTGCCGCTTATGGTCTATACGGTGTCAGTCTCGCACTCGCGCTGGTGCTGACATGGCTTTGCCGGATGCACTCATGCTCGGTACCGTATCTACTGAATCTCATCCCGCGCGTGCAGGCCGAGCAGGAGGACGCATGGCTGCGCGCACCATGGTTTTTCATGCGGCATGACCGCTTTGCGGTCAAACGGAATTCATCAAAGGGGGACAAACCTTGAAACTGCCCGGAATATTGCTGCTAATTTCCCTGCTGCTATGCGGCTGTGCACGTGAGGTCTCACCGGTCTCCGCGCTCGCACTCGACCGGGAGGACGATGTCTACCGACTGACTGCCGAAGTGGTACGGCAGGACAGTCTGGATGACGCAGCCTCGCCCGCCTATCTTTCCGCCACCGGACGCGACTTGCCCGAATTGCTGACCAATCTAAGCAACATCCTGCCCGGAGAGCTATATCTGAGTCACGCCCAAGTACTGCTCATCAGCGAAAGCGTCGCGGAAGAGAGCATCCTGCCGCTGGCGGATTACCTTTGCACGGAAAACGACGTGCGCCTCAGCTTGCGCGTCGCGGTTGTACGCGACGGCACAGCAACCGACCTGCTGCAAAGCGACGACGAAGTTTATGCGCTCAGCGAACTGCTCGACCGCGCCGCGCAGGAGGGCACGCTGCCCGACATGCCGCTTTATCGCGTTTCCGAAGTGCTGCACGCGGATGGCACCGCCATCTTGCCTGCCTTATATCTGGATGAATTCGGCCAGACCTCGCCCGCTGGCACGGCCGTTTTTGCAAACGAACGCCTGTCCTGTTTCCTCGACGGCGACGAGATTGGAGGCGGTACACATGCGTGAACGTCTGTTCCCGCGCTGGGGCGCAGCCCTATTCGCCCTGCTTCCCCTAAGTGAAATCCTATACACCCCTGCAAGCGGACAAACCGTATATGCCGCAGCACTGGCCAGCCTGATCTGTGCACTCCTATGTGCGGGCGGCGCACGCCTTGCCCCCGTCTGGCAGAAATCTCATCTACTGCAGTGGCTGCTTGCGCTGTTTTCCCTGTGGCCAATTGCGTCCTCCCTTGCTCGCATGGGCGTCTTTCTGCGCAGCACAGTATTTTCCACCCGCCCTCTCTGGAGTCTGATTCTGGTCCTGACGGTTTGCACTCTGCTTGCTGCGACGGCAGGGCTCAACCGCTGCGCGATGTGGGCCTTGCCGGTGGCTTGGATCGCCGGTGTCATCATCATACTGAGCGGTGTATTGACCGTCTCACAGCTTCAGCCGGTGTACTGGATTATGCCTGACGCAACCTTGCCGCGCGAGACCGGCCGCATCCTACTGCGCCTGCTGCCCGCATCGCTGGCACTCTCTTTATCATTGCCGGAGTCGCTTTCCGGCGCTGCCGCGCGCGGCTTATCCGCCGGCGGCGCGCTGTTTGCATTGATTTCACTGCGCACGACACTCCTTCTTGGTGTGCACACCGCCGCCCTCTTACCCTACCCCAATTTTTCCGCGGCAGGACTTGCTGCCATCGGTGATTTTGCGCGCCACGGCGAAGTTTTTTTCGCAGTTCCGTTGCTGCTTTGCGAACTCGGACGCTGCGCTGCGCTCTCCTGCGTACTGCTGCTGCCCTTCTCACACTCCTACGGCGTATTGCGCCTGTCACGGCGCGCCAAACAATAACGGATTGCTCTTGCGTCCCGCCGCGTGCTTTGCTATACTGATGGCAAAGGAGAAGGATGCAATGAATATTCAGATTTTCGGCAAAAACAAGTGCTTTGACACGAAAAAGGCACAGCGTTGGTTTAAAGAACGCGGCATCAAGTTTCAGATGATTGATCTGACGCAAAAAGGTATGTCGCGCGGCGAGCTGGATAGCGTGCTCAAAGCCGTGGGCGGGCTGGACGCGGTATTGGACGAAAAAAGTAAGGGCTATGCTTCGCTCACCTATCTTGCTTACGACGAGGACAAAAAGGAAAAGCTGCTTGACGACGGCACATTGCTCAAAACGCCCATCGTGCGCAACGGCAAACAAGCCACCGTCGGCTACCAGCCCGATATATGGGCAAACTGGGAATAAGGTTGGTGCAAAATAAAAGAAGGACGGCTTTCGCCGTCCTTCTTTGTTGTTTCTAACGCTTACATCAGATCCTTCTGATGCGTTGCATACAGGTATTCATCCATCGTGTTGATGATACGGTCCTCAACCAGCGCAACCGGATCGTTCTCCAGCAGTCCCTCGCGCACCTTGGTGTACTGAATAGGCATGAACTGGCTGAGCAGATTGAGCGGGATACCCAGCTTGCGCAGGTTGCCAATCAGCCGCTCCTTGGCCGCCTCCACCGACGGAGTCGGCATGTAATAGCGGCAGCGATCGGAGAAGGAGAACTTGCGCTTCATGCGGATCTCCAGCTCAGTGCCCTGATAGTGCTTCTTCCAGTGCTTGTCATCGGCGAGCATCGCCTCATCCAGCGCCTCGATAAAGTGGCTCGGCTCAATATCCGTGCCGTAGAGCAGCTCCTTCTCGATATACGCCAGCGCGAACATGCCCTCACGCATCGCAAACGTCAGCGCTGGGCCGACCTTGAGGATACCTACGCCGTCCTCAACCAGCTCACGCAGCTTGATTTTGGTTTGGTAATCGGTCGAGTGGCCCTCGAACACGAGGTTCGGGAAGTCCTGAATCGACGCCATCAGCTCTGCTGCCTTGGCACGATCATACTCGGTGCATCCGCTGTCCTTTTCTTCCACGCCCGGCTGTACGACAACCGCAATGACATTGTTCCACGCCTCGTCCAGACCTTCCTTGCGGAATGCGTTCTCAAAAGTCGCAACCGTATTCTTGAAGTCCTCCACACGAGTTACCTGCACGCCCTGATCCGCGCCGACCTGACCGCCCGGGATCGGCACCTCGCTGCCGACGATATAAACCGGCGCAATGGCGTTCGGATCGCTCTCCAGCAGCTTGTGATAGGTATCCTCCGCCACACGCGCCAAACGCGCGCCGCGGCGAGCAATTGTCTCATCACTCAGGCGGGTATTCGGGTCATCGTCCGCGACCTTCATACTGGTGTCGATATGAATCTTGGTAAAGCCCGCGCCGACATAATGACGAATGAGTTCCTCCGCATCCGCCATTGCCTCTGCTTCCGGCTTTCCTGCAAAAGTCAGCGGGCCAAGGTGATCGCCGCCGAGGAACAGCTTGGACTTGTCAAAACCGACCTTGTCCGCAAGGCCCAGCACAAACTGCTTGAAATCCATCGGCTTCATACCGGTATAGCCGCCGTTCTGGTCGCACTGATTGGCAGTGGACTCAATCAGTACGCAGGAACCGTCCGACAAGCCACGCTTGAGCGCCGCTTCAATAACATAGCCATTCGCGCTGCATACCGAATAAATGCCCACGCTTTTGCCCTGCTTCTGGAGTTCTACCAACTTTTTCAGCGGATTATAATTCATCAAAAATTCCTCCTCTTATTTTCAGCAATCCTGCGGCAAAGCCATACAGTCTTGCGTTCATGATAACACGATTTTCATATTTCTGATTGGATTTATCAAATATCCATTTGCATTTTTCCGTAACCTGCCTCACATCGCATTTATCTGAGGCAAGGCTTTTCATCCGGATTCCCCTGTGGTAAAATAATTGTATCAAAACATCCCGCATTATGCAGGAGAAAGAGGGTACAATTTTATGCCTTTGGTAACAACAGAAAAAATGTTGCTGGACGCACAGGCGGGCCATTATGCCGTCGGCGCGTTCAATGTGGAAAACATGGAGATGGTAATGGCTGTCGTTCGTGCAGCGGAAGAGCTACGCTCCCCCGTCATCTTGCAGACCACGCCGTCCACCGTCAAGTATGCCGGTCTGGACTACTATCTGGCGATGGTAAAAGCGGCGGCTGCACGCACTGACGTACCGATTGCCATGCACCTTGACCACGGTGACAGCTTCGGCCTTGCCATGCAGGCGCTGCGCACCGGTTACACCTCCATCATGATTGATGGTTCGCACGAAGGCTTCGAGGACAATATCGCACTGACCCGCCGCGTCGTCGACGCCTGCGCGCCGTCCCGCATCAGTGTGGAAGCTGAGCTGGGTAAGGTCGGCGGCAAGGAGGACGACCTCGAAGGCGGTGACGGCAACCCGTTCACCGACCCGCAGCAGGCCAAGGAATTCGTCGAGCGTACCGGTGTCGGCTCGCTTGCAATTGCCATCGGCACGGCGCACGGCCTGTACAAGGGCACACCTAAACTGGACTTTGATCGTCTGAGCGCTATTCGCGAAGTCGTTTCCATCCCGTTGGTGCTGCATGGCGCATCCGGCGTTCCCGATGACGCGGTACGCGAGTCCATCACCCGCGGCATCTGCAAGGTCAACTTTGCAACCGAGCTGCGCATCGCGTTCAGTGACGGTGTCAAGGATTATCTCCGGAAAGATCCGGATGTGTTTGACCCGAAGAAATATTGCAAGGTCGGTATTGCAAACGTTATTGAGACGGTCAAGGGCAAAATCGCCATCTGCGGTTCCGCTGGCAAGGCCTGAAGTCTGCATGTCCGTGTAAAAACCCATCGCCTGCGCGATGGGTTTTTATTTGTCACTTCATCCGGGTCAGTGCCACAATATGCAGCACACAGAAATACAGTCCCATGATAGCCAAACCCACACTGAACACCATCAAGCCAAGAGAATACTGCTCCATATAAGCATTGACCAGCACAAGCACTGCAAAAACCGCCCACAGCACGATAAGCGCCAGCACTTTCTCACGGCTTTTTCTGGCAACAATGGATTGCAGCGGCGTCAAACGGCGTCCAAAATCCATATCCGTGACAACCTCGAGCTTTTTGAAAAAGGCCGCGCGGTAGTACAGCTCCACTACTGCGAATAATGCCACGCCGGCAAGCGTCGCCTGCATCCAGTTGAGGAACGTACCTGCGCACAAAATGGCCGCAAACAGGATGATGACCAGTCGATTCTGGAAGAAAAGGATCTTCCCTTCATTCTTCTTTTCAATCACATAGCCTTGCTTCGTCAGGCTGTCATAATAAATAATACGTTTTTTCTTATCCGTATACACATTTCTACCGGATAACTGTGTGTTGGGGATTTGCTGTTTCTTACTCATCTAACATTCCTTTTCCCTTGCAATATGTCTGGAGCACATTGTAATCGCGGTCAAGCACCACGAGATCCGCATCCAGACCCACCTTAATCGCACCTTTACGGTCTTGGATACCCAGACAAGCCGCCGGATTCTTAGTGCAGGCATTAATGGCCGTGCTGACCGGCACCTGCGCCTCCTCAATCAGGATGCGCAGACCCTTGTTGACACACAGTGTAGAGCCTGCCAGACCGCCGGTCGAAGTCAAGTGCGCGCTGCCGTCCGGATAGATTTCAATTTCGTTACCGCCAAACAGGAACTTAGACCCGATCGGCTTGCCCTTTGCCATCAATGCGTCGGTAACCAATACCGCGTAGTCCGCGCCCTTCTCATGGAAGAACTGGTTGAGCGCCGCAAGGGTTGAATGATTGCCGTCACAGATGATCTCGCCATACATGCTGCGGATGCGGTAAGCCGCACCAACCAGACCATTGGCGCGATGGTTAAACGGCGTCATGCCATTATAAACATGGGTCATCGTTCTGGCGCCGTTTGCAACCGCCATCACTGCCTGCTCATAGGTCGCAGCAGAGTGTCCGATGCTGACCACCACACCATGCTCACTGCAATAGCGAGTCAACGCAAAGTCCTCATCGGTTTCGGTCGCCATGGTGATATACTTAATCAGGCCGTTTGCCGCTTCTTGATACTTTTTGAATTGCTCTACTGTGGGCTTGACAATATACTGTTCCGGCTGTGCGCCCTTGTAACCCATGTCCAAATAAGGGCCTTCAAAGTGCGCGCCCAAAATCTCCGCGCCCTCATAGCCGTCGCCAACCACCTTGGCAACATTTTTCAGCGCTGCGGTCAGCACCTGCTCACTCTGCGTGATCGTGGTCGGCAGGAATGCGGTCACGCCTTCCTGCACAATATTACGCGCCCAGTAGCGCAGGCCTTCCTCTTCCGCATCATTGGTATCAAAACCATATGCGCCGTGACAATGCACATCGATAAAACCCGGCAGAATTCGCTCGCTGCCGTAGTCCTTATCGACCGGTTTCGTACCATACGGATTAACGCCGGTGATTTTCCCGTCTTCCATCTCAATTTGTGCTTCGACAAACTGATCGGCAAACCAAACCTTTTTACTTTGAATAATCATTTTTTCTCCTCCTTCTATCCCATTGCACCCATGCGTTTTGCATATGCCACTGCATTTTCAAGCATGATTCTATTGCTTTCACGCAGGCATGCTTGCAATTGCTTCAAAAATATAATAAAATAGAAAGTAGATTTGTACTTACTGAAAGATATGCAAAGCAACAGACAATAGGGGATTCGCCATGAATAATCAATCTTTTTATGACAGGTTTCTCGAATTTGGATCGATTTATTATGAGCCGATCGACTTGGAGAAACACCATCTTGCCTGTATGCAGTTTTTTACGCATACCAAAACAATGGAGCAGCTTTTCTGCTTTCCTTGCGACGTATACATTGAATTGATAAGCGGACTGGCTTCGATTGTAATCGGCTCCCAGCCTGATCCCGTTGATCTGCAAACCTTTCCCATCCATCACTATTTGAAAATCAAACCCGGTGTTTACTTCAATATTTTTCCGGTTTCCGATGAAGCTACTTATTGTCTCCTATCGTCAGAAAACCGCTATACCAAACTCACATTGCCGCAGCCCTATACTTTCCAGCTTCAGCCAGTCCATTTCAATGTTCTGGAAATCCTGGATCACTATTACTCCACCGAAGAGCGTGCATACTGTTTTAATCAAGCGGGCCATACATATTTTGAACTTCTCTACGTCCATAACGGCACATTGACTGTTACGCTTGCCGACACAGTCTGTGCGCTGTCCGCGGGCGACCTCATCCTATGCAAACCGGACAGCGACCACGCCAAGCGGCTGGCCAAGGACAGCGCCTGCAACTACTTATCGATATCCTTTGACATGGATCTTTCCGAGTCGCAAATTCTGTTCGGCCATGTATTCCATTGCACCAATGGTTTACGCGACGCACTCAATAAAATCATCGAAGAGCGCACGATGCACGCTCCTTATGCGCAAACGCTGATGCTTTGCCATTTGCAGGAAATCATCACACGTCTGAGCCTGCTCTGCAATGAATTAGGCGAAGAACACAATCTGCTCAGTCTCAACCAGAACTCACAGAGCGATCTGCTTCAGCAGATTTTGGCATACATGGAAGAGAAGGTAACGGAACCTATCACCATTGAGCAGATCTGTCACAAGTTTTTTATGTCCCGCACCTCTCTGCAGGCCTTGTTCAAAATGTATTTACATAACTCCCCAAAAAGCTATTTGCTTAACATCAAGCTGCAAAAAAGCAAAGAACTGATTCGGGAAAGCCAGTATACCATCAGCGAAATTGCCGATATGCTTGGTTTTAGCTCCATCCATTATTTCTCACGGCTATTTAAAAAGTATTTCGAGCTTTCTCCCAGTGAATATGCAAAGGAAATTGCGGCCAGCGAAACCAACTGACCGCCCATCTGTCCTTTACTCCTTATTCCGCCGTCTGGATGCTATAGCGGGAAATTTGAATGACAACACCCTTGCTGACCTCCACGTCAATCAGATCGTCCTTGATCTTTACAATCTTGCCGTAAATGCCTCCTGCAAACATAATGGATGCACCAACTTTGATATCCGACTGCAGTTGTGCCATCCGCTCGCGGCCTTTGCGCATATTGCGCGCCGACATGACGGACACGATCAGCGCCACCACAATCAGCAGCACAGCAATGGTTACACAGGTCCACAGGATAACTTCCCAATTCATATTGTTTTTAAACTCCTTGCATTTGGAATCATTCCCGTATGACACGGCAGGCAAATGCAAACGGGGCGGCTGCGGCCGCCCCATTTTCTTTGCCCATGCCGCGCGGGTAAACGCATGATATACCACTCCGTGTAAACATGATGCCATCGGATACGGTAGTCATGCTTTTTGTTTTTTAACAGGTGCTTTACGCTCTGGTATAGGGATACAGTGTAACGCCCTTTACTACACGGTTTACTTCACCGGTCGGACACGGATTATCCGGAGTGATGCCCATAGACAACGACTTGAGTACAGCCAGTGTTTGCGCGAACAGGATATCATCCAGACCAAGCAGCGCATTCTCATTCTCATCTGCCAAGTCGTAAACCACCGTGTAATCCACAAGTGCGGCAACCGCATCATCCGGCTTACTCATAACGGCCACAATTTTGTTACCCTTGCGCTGGCCGCTCATTTCCTTGACCAAATCCACTTCATATTGACGAGTATATGCGTTATCACTCAGATAAACCACAGTGATTGTGTTGTCATCAATGATAGACTTGGGGCCATGACGGAAGCCAAGCGGCGTGTCATACATCGTGACCACACGGCCCGCCGTCAACTCCAGCATCTTAAGCGCAGATTCCTGCGCAAAGCCCTTCAAGCAGTTGCTTCCCAGGTATACAATACGGTTAAAGTCGTATTCATCCACAATCTTCTGAGCAACACCGTATTTGCCATCCAAAAAGTCCTGACCTGCTGCCATAATTTTTTCCACCTTGGCAATCGTTTTATCCAAATCATCCAGATGGAAGCACAGCAGCGTTGCCAGATACATGTTTGAAAAACTCGAAGTCATTGCAAAGCTCTGGTCGTGGGTCTCTTCGGTCAGGTTGATAGCATAGCAATTATCCGTTGTCGCCGCACGCTTGGACAGCGCGCCATCCTTGTTACAGGTAACGAACAGATGATAGACATTGTCACAAACCGCCTCGGCAGCATCAATCGCACCGACAGACTCCGGGGAGTTACCCGAACGGCCAAAGCTGATGAGCAGCGTGGGCTTGGTACGGGACAGATACGCCTCCGGCGTTGCAACGATATCGGTTGTTCCATAGGACTTAACCTTATAGTTAAGCTTACCGGTCAGTGCCGGAAACAATGCGTTACCAACAAACTCGCTGGTGCCGGCGCCGGTCAGAATAACATCGAAATCCTCGCAGGCAATGACCTGATCGATAAACTGCTTCAGCTCATCCTTATGCGCCTTGATCTGCGCGCAGGTCTTTTTCCATGTTGCCGGCTGCTGATAAATTTCATTGAGTGTAAAGGTGGACATTGTCTCCTTCATCTTATCAGCAGTGACATCAAAAATCTTATTCATTTCTAACTTTCTCCTTTCGGGCCCGCCGTGCGAATTTTCAATGCGTACAGCAGGTCATGACCCAAAATGTATTTTATGTGTGAAGGGGGCAGCAATGCCTTGACAAACAGTATCTTAGATACCGTCGTCCGACTCCTGCTGCTCAACCTTCTTAAATTCGTATTTAACAATCTGATCCTTGCCAGTGTCCAGTGCGGCCTGTGTCAACGTTTCTAAATCATCAATGAACTTGCGCGACATAGCAATCTCCACCATCATCGGCAGATTTGTTCCCGCAATCACATTTACATTGCCACGCGGAAAGCCAACCTCAACCGCCGTCTTGAACGGAGTACCGCCCGGCAAGTCGGAGAATACTAAAATCCCTTCGCAGTCCTTCAGCTCATCCATCGCCTTGGACAGCTCCCGTGACAAATCCTCAAGACTGTATTCCGGCAGAAAATCCACACATTTATAATTTTCCTGCTCGCCGGCAATCAAATTCAGTGAGCTTGTCAGTCCGGAACCGAAATTCGCGTGTCCCGTTACCAGTAATCCGATCATTGTTCTTCTCCTATCTCCATCGTATTGTTTCAACGGCGGCGTGCCTGCGCACGCATTCCGTCTTGTATGTCCTCCGGCTGTCCCAATCGCTTTAAACTCTCCCTTATCGCAGGGATATAGATAGCCTTTGGCGGAAAACACACCTTTGCACTTCGATAATTAATTCCTGCGTTTTCCTCATCACCCAGACACTCATACTGTCGAGCGATCATATAAAGAATTACGCCCAAACGAAAACCATAATACTGTTTAGCATCAATCTGCGCATCCATTGATTCAATCAAATCGCTGCGCTTGTTTATCATGACCTCATATGCCTGCTGCGTGTATCGTATGAGTTTCTCGTCCCCGGTCTGCTCAATGGCTTCCAGAAGCCAATCCACATATCTCTTGTTTTCTTTCAAAAGGAAAGTGTGAAAATACTGCTCGAGAAAGCTTTTCTTATCCGCCGGATTTTTATACGTTGCCGCAATCATGTGATGCAGCATCTCCTCAAATCGCCCGCTATCCTGCGACAAATACAGGGCACGCAGCTTATACAGATCACATGTATATTCACCCAGCAGTCTGCGGGACATCGGCATGTCCGCCAGCTTCTCCACTGTTTCATAATCTTTGCGTCCAAGACTGTTGTTCAGCTGCCGAAGCTGAAAATTTTTCACCACCTGAACGCCTATATAGCAAGCAAACAAAAGAAATATGACCGACGCCGTAATTGCACTCACACAAACACCTACCTGATTTTTTGCATTCCAATCAATAGGGGGAAATGATCCTAATCGCCATCTCCCCCTATCGTTTTATCTTGCCGAAGCACACACTTCGACAAATTGTTCTATTTTATTCGGGCATGGTAACCGTCACACCGGACTGCTGCAGTTCGGTAACAACCGAGGTCAGAGCATCCCAAGCCTGCTGGCCAGTCTTTTCAGCCGGAGCGGGTTCCGGATAATCATACCATGCAACCAGCGGGTTGTAGCCACCCGGGATGGTATTGCCGTCAGCATCCATTGCCTGCGAGTTACCGGTCCAGATGCCGAACGCACAGCCTACAATACCGCAAACCAGAATGAGCAGGATGCACTTAACCGGTGTCCAGCCCTTCTTGATGAGGGTGTACAGGGCGAGGGTGATCAGCAACGGAATCAGCTTGGGCAGAATGCCATCAAGCAGGGACTGGATGTTGATCTGGGTGTCGCCAACGATCATACGAACGGTGGTGCCGCCGTAGTTTGCAATCAGGCCGCCAACTACGAATACGCCGAGGATGCTCGCCGCACGGGTGAACTCCTTTGCACTCGAGGTCAGCATGGTAACTGCCTTGGTGCCCAGACCATAAGACCAGTACATCAGGCCGAAACGAACGACAAACTGCACTGCGTTAAAGATGATCAGGAACAGGATTGCGCCGAGGATATTGCCCTGCAGGGCGATATTCGCCGTCAGACCTGCAGTGATCGGAACCAGCGTCAGCCAGAACAGTGCGTCACCGATGCCGCCGAGCGGGCCAGCAGCAGAAATACGTACAGAGCGGATCGTCTGGGTATCAGCCTTGTTCTGCTCGAGAGAAAGCACGATGCCCATAACGAACGTTACGAGGAACGGGTGGGTATTCAGGAAGTCCAGGTTATGTGCCATGGAAGCCTTGAGGTCTTCCTTGTTGGTGTGGATCTTCTGAAGACCGGGGAGCATGCCCCACAGCCAGCCACAAGCCTGCATTCTCTCGTAGTTGAAGGATGCCTGCAGGAAGCAGGACAGCCAAACCATCTTATTCAGGGTCTTTTTGTCCACCTGCGGAGCCGGTGTCAGATCCTGATATTTCTCGGGAATATTATATGCCATCCGAGTCACCTCCCATGTTTCCAGCGCCAGCATTCGCCTTGATCTTCGTGTTGATCGAGAAGTCATAGATCGCGATCGCAGCACCTACAAATGCGCACAGAATGAGGGTTGCGCCAGCGGTGGTGGCATTAGCGCTGCACAGCAGTGCCATAGCAAAGCCAGCCAGCAGGAAGCCCCACATTTCGTTGGACATCATAACCTTCATCAGGATTGCGAAGCCGACAAACTTCATTGCGCCACCAGCAGCGTCGAGACCTGCCATGACCCAAGAGAACTGGAACGAGAAGTCCTGCAGCGTCTGGCCGAGAGCGGAGCCGCCATACAGACCGGCAACAGCCAGCAGGCCAAACAACGTGCCGAGGATTGCCATTTCCATGAAGTTGATGTTGCGAATACCCTTGACATCTGCGTTCTCCGCGCACTTGTCAGCCTTAGCCATCATACCGGACATGATGGTGAAGGTCAGGGTAACAGCGTACTGGCCGAATACCGCAAACGGAATTGCAAGACCCAGCGCAGCGCCAACGCCTTCCGGCGTAGCTTCCATGCCGAGCGAAACCGCAAATACGGTAGCCATAATGCCGCCGAGGATTGCATTGGGGGGCTGAGCGCCGCCGATCGGCATAGAACCGATCTGAATGAGCTGATAAGAACCGCCGACAACTACGCCAAGCTCAAAATTGCCAAGGATAGCACCGATGAGCGGGCAGGTTACGATCGGCTGATACAAAGATTCCAGGAAGCTGAACTGGTCGATACCCATGATAAAGGCTACTACAAAGACCAAGATCGCCTGGATGATGGTAATTTCCATTACTTACTCCTTTCCAGGTGCTTTCGGGTAAATATCACTTAAATAATTTTTCGATATTCTCCGCGGGCGTATCCGGAACTCTCTTAATTTCGAGCTCCACACCCAGCGCCTGCAGCTGTTTAAAGCATGCTACATCATCATCGTTTACTGCGACGGAAGTTGCAACCTGGCGTTTCCCATCCGCCATATGCATATTTCCAATGTTCACCTTTTTAATCGGTACACCGCCTTTAACCAATTTCAGGACGTCCTGCGGCGTTTCACAAATGATTGCGATATGCTGATTCGGCGATGCCTTACCGATGATGTTGATGGTCTTCTCAATCGAGAAGAAGCGAGTCTGCGCGTAAGACGGCGCAGCCATGTTCATCAAACCCTGACGGAATTCATCAGTCGATACAGCATCATTTGCAACAAGCAACAGATTGGCCCCGACAACGCCGCACCACTGGGTTGCGACCTGTCCGTGAATCAGACGGTTGTCGATTCTCGTTAATACAATATCTGGCATAAACCTTCCCCTTTCTCCAGTATTTGCATTGGCTGTGTTGACTAATTCCCCTCTCTTTCACAAATCGGAAACATTTCATCTGGGAATGATAAAATGCATCCTCGAAATTACAATTTTATTCTATCAGAAAATGGTTTTAATGAATTTGCACTTTTTATCCGTTTTTTTGCATTTTTGATTTGGTCATTTTGGCCAAAACGCACAGGACACTTGTCCTCACTTTGAGGACACTGTACATTTTCGTCCACCTATGCAGGATAAACGAACAAAAATGGGTTAAAATGTTAACAATCTTGCCGTCATTTTTGTTTGAACAATTTTCCAGCAGAATCTTTTTCTGTTAAAAAGTGCAAAAAGCCGACGGCATATGCCGTCGGCTTTTTCAGATGGTCGAGGTGACAGGATTTGAACCTGCGGCCTCTTCGTCCCGAACGAAGCGCTCTACCAAGCTGAGCCACACCTCGATTCGCTGTCACTCAAGCACTCAATCGTGACAGCTTTTATATTATATCGCGCAGTACCGCTTCTGTCAATATCTTTTTTGCGATTTTTCAGATTTTTTCCACGAGGGCTGTAATCAGACGTCGGAAGTCTGCCCCCCGCCGTGCAGCAATCTCGTTAACCTCTGCGCCGGAGAGGGGCTGCATTAATACCCCTGCCGCCATATTGGTGATCATTGCCACCGCAACCACCGGCAGACTGCAATGCGCAGCCGCGATGACTTCAAACACGGTAGACATCCCAACCACATCCGCACCCAGCGCACGAAATGCACGAATCTCTGCCGGTGTTTCAAACTGCGGCCCGTTAACTCCACAGTATACGCCGCGGCGCAGAGTCAGTCCGCACGCATCGGCCGCCGCCTGCGCTTTGTCCCGCAGAGCGGGCGCATAGGCGAAAGTCATGTCCGGAAAGCGTGTGCCAAGCTGATCGTCATTCGCCCCGGTCAGGGGACTTTTACCGGTCATATTGATATGATCTTCAATCAGCATGAAATCCCCAACCGAAAATCCGGTATTGATACCACCGGACGCATTGGTCAGGATGAGCGCATGCACACCCAACTCGCGCATCACATATACCGGATAAGCGATTTCATCCGGTGCGTACCCCTCATAGCCATGCAGCCGTCCCTGCATGCAGATAACGCGCCTGCCTGCAAGCATACCACAGACCAACCGACCCGCATGATCGGGCGCAGTCGAAATCCGGAAATGCGGAATTTCCGCATAGGCGATCGTAATGGTATCCTGCAGTTGTTCAGCCAGAGGTCCAAGTCCGGAGCCAAGCACCAGCCCAAGCTCCGGCAGAAACGGCAGCCGTGAGCGCAAGTATGCTGCGGATTCCTCCACTTGCTTTCTTGTCATCATCTTGTCTCCCCCTCTTACAGTCGACGGATGATTTCATCCGTGCAGCGCTGTGTTTCCGCCTTTACTCGCTCAATATCAATTGTGGTATAGGCGCCGTCGCGGTACAACACCTCACCGTCCACCATGGTCAGTTTGACATCCGCACCCTGTGCAGCATAAACCACGTTGCACGCTGCATCCGTCATAGGCGTAAACTGCGGTGTGTCCGTGTCAATTACACACAAGTCAGCCCGACAGCCAACACGCAGCAGCCCGCTGTCCTCTCTGCCCTGCGACAGCGCTCCCGCGCGTGTTGCCGCGTACAGTGCCTGCGCCGGTGTAATGAGCGTAGAGTCGCGGTAATAGCCTTTATAAACCACGCCGTATAGATACAAATCCTGCAAAATATTCAGATTGTTGTTCGATGCTGCGCCATCCGTACCAAGCGCTACATTGATGCCCCCATCCAGCAGCTGCGGAATATTTGCGTAGCCGGACGCCAGCTTAAGGTTACTCGCCGGACAGCAGGCCACCGTCACGCCATGCGAACGGAGAATCTCAAAGTCCTCCCCTTCCAGCCAGACACAATGCGCTGCTGTTGTCGGCACGTCAAACACCCCACGCGCCTGCATGTATGCCGCCGGTGTCATACCATGACGCTGTTTACATTCCTCATGCTCAGCCTGCGTCTCGGACAGATGAATGTGCATCCGCGCACCGCTTGCTTTTGCATGTGCCGCAACCGCCTCGACCACCTTAGGCGTCGAGGTGTACTCTCCGTGAATACACAGGTCACCGACAAGCCGACCGTCCCCTGCCCCATTCCATTCACCCAGCAGGCGCAGATTATCCTGATAGGCGGCTGTCTGCTCATAGGCGCTGTCATCGAACACCGTCAGCCCGCGGCTGAGGTTGCACTTGATTTTACTCTCCAAGATGGCCTTTGTCATGCCGTCCAGAAAAAAGTACATATCGGAAAACGACACCGTGCCGCTTGCCAGCATTTCTGCAATGGCCAGCTGCGTGGCATAATAAACCGACTCGTCGCTCAACCGGTCCTCAAATGGGAACACGCGCTCGTTCAGCCAGCGTTGCAGCGGCAGGTTTTCCGCATAGCCGCGCAGCAGCGTCATCGGTGCGTGACTGTGCACATTATAAAAACCGGGCAATAGCAAACGATGACGACCGTCATAGCGCTCACCGTAGTCCTCCTGCGACTCCGTCTCCCCTATGTACGCAATGCGGCCGTCCTTCACACCAACGTATTGTCCCCGGCAAAGCGCAAAATTCTCATCCAAAAGGTCAATATTGCAGAATAACATTTGTTTCTCCTTTGTCTTTCTCTCAGGGCTTTCACAGTCTCTTCTTTTCTACTTGGAGGGTTTTCCCTAATACACGTTCATCGGCACGGCATAGGTGGAAAAACGCACGCCAAGCTCGGTATTAAAGTGGTCGATAGATTTCATCAGCCCGATGCAGCCTACCTGAAACAGGTCATCCGGCGATTCACCACGTCCCTGAAAGCGTTGAATCACCGACAGCACCAGCCGCAGATTGCCGCGAATCAGTTCATCCCGCGCCTGCTTGTCGCCTTTTCCGGCACGCACCAGTAATTCATCCGTCTTTGCCGCCGACAACGTCGGAAGCCCCGATGTATTCACCCCGCAAATCTCTACTTTGGTTTGCATGGAAAATCCCTCCCGTCCTGTGCACCCGATGTGCGTCTATCAGGATTTTCCCCTGCGGGCGGGCTGAATATACCGACGAAATATTTTGCCGAACGTCATACTTCGACACACTTTTTCCCGTTTATATGCTTTATGGCGCTCCTACAGCAAATGATAATGCGGGATGATATCCTCGAATGTGCCATCCTTCCTGCGGAAACCGCCCGGAATGACACCAAGCTGCTGAAAGCCCAGTTTTTTGTACAGGCGCAGCGCAGGTTCATTGGTTTTCACCACGGCATTGAACTGCAAAATACCAAACCCCAGTTCTTTTGCCTTGCTCATGCAGTGCAGTACGAGTTTTTCTCCGATATGCTGACCGCGCAGACTGCCCTTGACCGCATAGCTTGCATTGCAGATATGCCCGCACCGGCCGACATTATTCGGGTGCAAAATGTACAGCCCGACCATTTCGCCGTTTTCCGCATCATGCGCAACGCCTGTAAAGGACTGCGCAGAAAAGAATACATGACCGCTTTGCGCATCCAGCAGTTCGGTCTGTGGGAAAGCGACGCCTTCCTCCACAACCTCGTTCCAAACCGCAGCCGCCTGCTGCGCATCCTGCTTCCCGTACTGTCTGATTTCCACCTGCATGGCACACACGCTCCCACTTGCTTTTGCGGTTCTATTGTACCGCATTTTATCCGCGCATGCAAGCGTGACCCCCTATGCAAAGTTTTTCAGAATGTCCTTGCGCATGCGTGCAATGATGCGTTTTTCCAGACGGGATATGTAGCTCTGCGAAATGCCCAGCAGCTCCGCCACCTCTTTCTGCGTCATAGATTCCGGCAAGCCCAACCCAAAGCGCAGTGAAATAATCTGCCGCTCACGCGCCGGGAGGCGCTCGAGCGCGTGATGCACCAGCATACGGTCCACATCGTCCTCAATCGGACGCATCACGCTGTCCGGCTCGGTGCCGAGGATATCGCTGAGCAGCAGCTCGTTTCCATCCCAGTCCGAGGATAGCGGCTCGTCAAACGAAACCTCGGTTCTCCGTCCCGCCAGCTTGCGCAGGTGCATCAGAATCTCGTTTTCAATGCAGCGCGAAGCATAAGTTGCCAGCTTCACATTCTTATCGCTGCGATAGGTGCCGACCGCTTTGATCAATCCAATTGTACCAATCGAGATTAAATCCTCCGTACTGACCGCCGCGGATTCAAATTTACGCGCGAGAAAAACCACCAGCCGCAGGTTATGCTCAATCAGCTTATTGCGCGCCTGCTCATCCCCCGCCTGACAGGCCTCGACCGCCGCCTGTTCCTCCTCCGGCGAGAGTGGTGGCGGCAGCACCTCACTGCCGCCAATGTAGTAAACCGCACGCCGTTGCCATAGCCGCGCAAGCGCCTGCATAATCCATTTCAGTACCATATGTATCCTTCCTTTCAAACCCCAATCAGCCCATCATATGCTCCCTGTCCAATACCGTCCGGCCCAACAGCGCACACGCAGTCAAGCGTCGTACCATCTGCGCGCTGCACACTGTCCGGGCGGAAATACAGCAGCAGCCCGCTCTCCACGCCGACCGCCCGGTACGGCAGTAATCCAAACCGACCTGCTGTTTCCGACGGCAGCGCGGCCAGGCAAGCGGCAGCATCCTTTGTTTGCATCCATGCCCGTTTTACTTCCTCGTCCAGCAGGCTGCATGCCGCCTCCCGTCCCAGCACCAGCACCGGACGACCGGATATCGGCTCCGCCAAGCTGTTTCCTGTGTCGTGTAACAGCCGCACTTCGCGCGCATGTCCGTCAAATCGGATGGTCAACCGCTCCACCTCTCGGCGCAGCGGACCATGCAGCGCATCCCCGCGAAGCAGAATACCGCTGAGCGCATAACCCACAGCGGCTGCCAGCAGCAGCACACGAAACGGCACGGCAACGTAATACCCCGCGCCGAACAGCAACTTTCGTCCGGTTGCCGCACCAAGCGCTGCCGCAAGTCCTGCAAAGGATGCTGCAACCACAAAATACAGCGCACATACCCGTGCAAAGGCAGGCTTACCGCCGAATGCGGCGGCGCATAGGCCGACACCCATCAGAACGCGCAGCGGAAACGCCGCAAACATTGGCACGACCGCCGCCAGCACTGCATACCCACCGCCCAGCACAGCCGCAGCCAACCACCGGACGCGTCCGACACGCACACCGCCGAGCGCCGCCGCCGCAAGCAGGCTCGCCCCGTCCATCAACACATTGACTGCGAACAGCACATCCAGATATACAACCATAGACCACCTCCGCTGACCTACATCTTATCACAGTATGCGCACAATATTTGCCGAATGTGCACCGTGTCGAGCACGCAAAAAGGCCGCACACCGGTTTGGTCCGATGTGCGGCCTTGAAGCGCCGTATTTAGTTCTTGAGGCTCTGGATAGGAGCCGGAATGCGACCGCCGCGATGAATAAACTTCGCCGGGGAACCGGTTGCAATCGGCATGATAGGCGCAGAGCCCAGCAAGCCGCCAAATTCGACCATATCGCCCACCTTTTTGCCAATGGCGGGAATGACACGCACGGCAGTCGTCTTGGAGTTGACCACGCCGATGGCGATTTCGTCTGCAATCAAGCCGGAGATAACCTCTGCTGTAGTATCGCCCGGCACCGCAACCATGTCGATACCGACCGAGCAGACCGCGGTCATCGCTTCGAGCTTTTCGAGCGTGAGCGCGCCGGAAGCCGCCGCTGCAATCATACCCTCATCCTCAGAGACAGGGATGAATGCGCCTGACAGGCCGCCGACCGACGAGGACGCCATAACGCCGCCCTTCTTGACCGCGTCGTTGAGCATGGCGAGAATGGCCGTCGTACCGCAGCTGCCGCAGACCTCCAAGCCGACTTCCTCCAGAATACGCGCAACCGAGTCGCCAATCGCCGGAGTCGGCGCGAGAGACAGGTCGACAATGCCGAAGGGCACGCCCAGCCGCTCGCTGGCAATTGCACCGACGAGCTGACCCATACGCGTAATCTTGAACGCGGTCTTTTTGATAACCTCAGCCACCTCGTTGATAGAGCAGTCACCCGCGCGGCGGATAGCCGACTGCACCACACCCGGACCGGAAACGCCGACGTTGATAACGGTCTCCGGCTCACCGATGCCGTGAAACGCGCCCGCCATAAACGGATTGTCGTCCACCGCGTTAGCGAACACGACAAGCTTAGAACAGCCCATCGAATCGTTGTCCTTTGTCAGTTCTGCGGTCTGCTTGATGATGCGGCCCATCAGGCCGATGGCGTCCAGATTGACGCCCGCCTTGGTGGACGCAACATTGACCGACGAGCAAACCAGATTGGTCTCGGCCAGCGCCTCTGGGATGGAGTTTATCAAAATTTCGTCACCTTTGGCAAAGCCCTTTTGCACCAGTGCGGAAAATCCGCCGACAAAGTTAACGCCGGTCGCACTCGCCGCGCGGTCAAGCGCCTTGGCAAGCGGCACATAGCTGTTTGCATTTGTCACCGCGCCAATCATAGCGATAGGCGTGACCGAAATCCGCTTGTTGATGATCGGGATGCCGAGTTCCCGCTCAATCTGCTCGCCCGTGGAAACCAGCTTCTCCGCGCGGCGAGTGATCTTCTCATACACCTTGTCCGCCAGCACATTGATATCTTCGCTGGCCAGATCGCGCAGCGAGATACCCATGGTGATGGTACGGATATCGAGGTGCTCCTCCTCGATCATCTTGATGGTTTCCAAAATGTCCTTGGTATTGATCATTGACATGGACGGCACCTCAAATCTTGTGCATCGCGTCGAAGATATCCTCGTGCATGGTGTGAATCTTCATGCCGAGCGCTTCGCCGTCCTTGTCCAGAACATCCGCCAGTTGGGTGAAGTCCACCGTGCACTTGTCGATATTGACCAGCATGACCATGGCGAACATATCCTCCATGACATTCTGCGAAATATCAACGATGTTGACCTCATGCTTGTACAGCGTCTCGGAAATTCTGGCAATGATGCCGGTGCGGTCCTTACCGACCACCGTGATGACTGCGCGCATACTTTTTCCTCCAATATTTTTTATATGTTTTTTAGGAATAACAAACTTTCAGCCGGTCTTTTACCGGAACACCGGCGGCGCAGATGATTCCATCTGTTCCTGCCCTGCCTCGACGATGGTATTGATGATGCTGTTGGACACCAGAAAGCCCTTTTCGGTCAGATACCAGCGGGCCCCTTGATGCGCAACCAGCTCCTGCCCCATCAGGCTGCGAAACGCTTCCTCATACGGCGTTGAGTCGATATTATACCGTTTTTCCAGTTCGATGAAATCCACACCCTCCGCTGTGCGCAGGCGCACCATCAGGTATTCGCCCTGCCGTTGGAAGGTTGGCACCTCGTCCTCGTCACGCAGGATATCCTCGCCGTTTATATATGCTTTGATATCCCTTGCAAACTCGAACCTGCGACCATTCATGAACGAATGTGCCCCCGGCCCAAGTCCCAGATACTCGGACAAATCCCAGTACTTTGCATTGTGCCGCGAGCGAAAGCCGGGCTTGGCAAAGTTTGAGATTTCATAATGCTCAAACCCGTTCTTGCGCAGCAGGTCACACATGGCAAGATAAGTATCCGCCTGCGCGTCATCGTCCGGCAGAACGGGGTTTTCGCGCCCCATCGGAGTAGCCGGCTCGAGCTTCAAGCCATAGCACGACAGGTGCTTCGGCCCGAGCGCCAGACACTGCTCGACCGAACTAACAAATTTTTCCTGTGTCTGATTTGGAAGGCCGTACATCAGGTCGAGGCTGATATTATCAAAGCCCTTCTCCCGCGCCAAATCCACCGCCGCTTTGGCCTGCTCAAACGTATGAATACGCCCGATACGGCCCAGTTCATCCTCTTGTGCGGACTGCACGCCAAAGGACAGGCGATTGACACCATATTTTTTCATCGCGTCCAGCACCTTTTTATCCGTGCTCTCCGGATTGCACTCGACCGTGATCTCCGCATCATCCGCAAGCGGGAATTTGTTGCGCACCTCCTGCAGGATGCGGCCAAGATACTTTGGTCCCAGACAGGTCGGCGTACCGCCGCCGACATACACGGTGTCCACCGTATAGCCGCTGCACGTTTTTCCGTATTCGCGGATGTGCATTAACAGCGCCGAAACATAGTTTTTCATCAAATCCATGTCGGTCACGGAATAAAAATCACAGTAGGCACACTTTTTTGCACAGAACGGAATGTGCAGATACAGCCCCAAAGGCCGATTATTATAACTGAATTTGCTCATGATTCCTCATCCAGCTTCAAAACCGCCATGAACGCTTCGGTCGGAATCTGCACCGTACCAAGCGAACGCATCTTTTTCTTGCCTTCCTTTTGCTTTTCCAGCAGCTTCTTCTTACGTGTAATATCGCCGCCATAGCACTTGGCCAGCACGTCCTTGCGCATCGCCTTGACCGTCTCACGCGCGATGACCTTGCCGCCGATTGCTGCCTGAATCGGTACCTCGAACAGCTGGCGCGGGATATTTTCCTTGAGCTTCTCGCAGATGCGGCGCGCACGGCTGTAAGCCTTTTCACGATGCACAATGAACGAGAGCGCGTCTACCTGATCGCCGTTGAGCAGCATATCCACCTTGACCAAATCGCTTGGCCGATAATCGAGGAACTCGTAATCGAGCGAAGCATAGCCGCGGGTACGCGCCTTAAGTGCGTCGAAAAAGTCGTAAATAATTTCGTTTATCGGCATTTCATAGTGCAGCTCAACCAGATTGGCATCCAGATACTGCATATCCTTAAATACGCCGCGTCGCTCCTGACACATCGGCATAATGTTGCCGACATACTCCTGCGGCGTCATGATCGTCGCCTTGACGAACGGCTCACGCGCCTCTTCAATGAGACCCGGATCGGGATAGTCATGCGGGTTGTCACACTGAACGACCGTGCCGTCAGTCTTGACGATTTCATAGACCACACTTGGCAGTGTCGTGACCAAATCAAGGTCAAACTCACGTTCCAGACGCTCCTGAATGACCTCCATGTGCAGCATGCCGAGGAAGCCGCAGCGGAAACCAAAGCCCAACGCCACCGAGCTTTCCGGCTCAAAGGACAGCGCCGCGTCGTTGAGCTGCAATTTCTCCAGTGCATCGCGCAGATCGGGGTATTTGGAGCCGTCCTCGGTGTAAATACCACAGAACACCATCGGCCGCGCGGGGCGATATCCCGGCAGAGCCTCCGCCGTCGGACGGTCGGCCTCGGTGACCGTATCGCCTACGCGGGTATCGGATACGGTCTTGATGGACGCAGTGAAGTAACCAACCTCGCCCGCGCGCAGTTCCTGCTGCGGTGACAGCCCGAGCGGCAGCATATAACCACATTCGAGCACCTGAAACGTCGCTCCGGTCGCCATCATTTTGACCTTCATACCCGGACGGATGCAGCCCTCCATCAGACGCATATAGACGATAACGCCTTTATAGGGGTCGTACTGGCTGTCAAAGATCAATGCGCGCAGCGGCGCGTCCGGGTCGCCCGTCGGCGCGGGTATATCCGATACGATACGCTTCAGCACGGAATGGATGTTGATATTCATTTTCGCGGAAATCTCTGGACTATCCTCCGCCGGGATGCCGATGATATCCTCAATCTCCTGCTTGACGCGCGGCGCGTCCGCGGCCGGCAGGTCAATCTTATTGATGACCGGCACAACCTCCAGCCCCGCGTCAATTGCAAGATAGGTGTTGCCCAATGTCTGCGCTTCAATGCCCTGCGCCGCATCCACAACCAGCAGCGCACCCTCACACGCAGCCAGCGAGCGGGAGACCTCGTAATTGAAGTCAACATGGCCCGGTGTGTCAATGAGATTCATCTCATAGGTTTTTCCGTCGTCCGCCTCATATTCCATGCGCACGGCGCGTGCTTTAATCGTGATGCCGCGTTCGCGCTCCAGATCCATGTTGTCGAGTAATTGCTCTTCCATCTCGCGCTGAGATACCGCCTTGCACTGCTCGAGCAGGCGGTCGGCAAGCGTGGACTTGCCATGGTCAATATGCGCAATAATGGAGAAATTACGAATTTGCTCGCGATTTTTCACCCCGAAAGCTCCTTATCTGTTCCATAATAGCAATATGGAAATATTATAGCACGTTCCCGCCCGTCTCACAAGCGTTCTTTTCCGGTTTGCCGCCTTGCGGCTTGTAGGTTTGTCAAACATATTGGACAGAGAACTCTAAAGGAGAAAGCCAACCCAGAGGCCTCATGGGAAAGTTATTGGAGCAGCGGTTATGGACAGCAAGCTGCTTTGTG
>NZ_JBQKJP010000038.1:0-30135 GCF_052117205.1 Candidatus Agathobaculum pullicola
CCTTGACAGCTTCGCTGCCCGGCAGATCCACCGTAATGGTCGGCGCGTTATTCCGATTGGTGGTATTCGGCACACTGGGCATCGGCAGAGCCACATTCTCTCCATTCTTCTGTGCCTCGTCTACCGCGCTCTGAGATACCTTAACCTCGGTTTCCACCTGTCCTCTCTCGTCTACGTTCGTGACAGAAGAGGAACCGTCATTTTTGGTGATCGTGGTAATTGTGCTGCCATCCGTGTTCTTCTGCACCACTTGCTTGGAGCCGTCCGGATATCTGGTGGTTTCTGTAACCGTTCCATCCGGTCGGGTCACGATCGTTGTGGTAGAACCATCCGGATTCTGTTGGGTTTCCGTCTTATCTCCCTCAACGGGGCTGCTGGTGTCACTGCTGCTGCCCGTGTAACTCCATCCAGCGTACAGCGTCAGATTCTTGGTGACAGGCGTATTGAAATCGTATGCCACTGTGCAAAGTGCATCCACATACCATCCGGTAAAGCTGTACTGCGCTCTTGCCGGATCCGCCGGACGGATTGCTTTCTCTCCGCCCTTGACCTGCTGCCTGATCGGATTGCTTCCGTCATTGGTCTGGAACTCAACCACATAGGACAGCGCATCACTTGTCACTGCAATGGTGAAATCCTGCGTGTACGCCACGCCAGGTGCCTTACCGTCCGCAATGGTTGCCGTCACGATTGCCAAGCCCTCACTTGTCGTATACAGGACATCATTCTGGATGCTTGCACCCGTGCTTCCTGCCTGTTTCACACGCCAGACAATTTGACGATTGGTCGCATCGCTGGGCATCACGGTACCGCTCAAGGGCAGGGCTACTCCTACCTGAGCCTCAACCGGCACGCCCGTGATATTCTGTACTGCTACAAAGGCGGGAGCGAGCGCTTCAAATTCTGCGGTTACTGTGACACCATAGCCGGGCATGATGAAGGAATTATTCGAAACCTCAACCGTAGTTTCCGGCTCACCGGTCTTGTAAACCTTGAGCGAGCCTTCCTTTGCCGCATAACCGCTGTCCGGTTCCAGCGTCACATCAATTTTCGTTCCTTCCTTCGCGCTGTTCGCACTGAGTCGGATGCTGCCATTGACCACTGTGTCTGCGGAGATGACATAGGTGCCCTGCGCCGCAACTTCCACGGTTACCGTGTAATCCTGCGTGGTTCCGTCTTCCGCTGTTACCTGATATGTGACAGGGCTGCTGAAATCCTGCTTAACACCGCTTTCCGGCGAAACCTTCGCGCCATTGCTCACGGTAATCGTAGGAACGAGCGCGGTCACATCCGTGCCATACGGCATTGTAACCGTAATCTGTGTACCATTGATCTGTACTGTTCCTCCCTCAATGGCAAAGGCGGTGATCTTCTTTTCCGAGCTCATGCCCTTCTCGACTTGAATGGACAGTGTCTGGCTGCCCGAACCTACACGGTTTGTTGCTGTGACCGTAAAGGTGAAGTTGCCTTCCGCTGTGGGGGTGCCACTGATCATTCCATCCTTGCTCAGAGACAGACCCGCGGGTAGCTTGCCGGAAGAAATGCTCCAAGTGATCGGGGTTTCGCCCGTTGCTGACAGACTCTCGGAATACGGTTCGTTCACCTTGCCGCTGTTTAGCGTCGTGGTGGTCACGACGGGCGCATCACCGGGAACACCTTTGGTGACATTCATAGACGCAGAAAGATTCTGCGGATTTTGGTACATGGAACTGGTGGGAGGAGACACGGTCAGCGCGATAGTCTGGTTTTGTAATGTGTCAAAGCCCTGTGTATCCCATTGACCTACCACCTGCACCTGCTCGGAGGCACCCCCTGCTGTTTGCCATGTGACATTGAGCAGCGGCGGCAGATCCAGATCCTTCACAGTGGCGCTATTGTCCACCGTTTTATCCTCAAAAGTATCGCTGATACCCGTATAAGTGATGGCGTTCAGGAATCGATCTCCTGTGACAATCCATTCCTTAACGGAAACGCCCGTGGCGCCAGTGCTGGAATTCGGATTCAGCGCACCGGACGGGAAGTAAAGCCGCAGATACCGCGCGCTGATGGGAGTGTTGAAAGTAAAGCTCTCAACAATATCTGTCTCATTGGATGCGGCTCTTGTGCGGGTATCAATACGAACCCAGTTCTGATTATCGTTAGAGGCTTCCACATAAAACTCCGTGGGCCATACCTTTAGATGAAATTTTACATCCATCTCCTTGATAAGAACCGGCCGTGTCCCGAGGTCTACAGATAACCACTGATCCGTGGCCTGCGCATTGCCCTGACGCATGATACCACTGCTCCAGCGGCTGGAATCGCTGCCGTCCACGGCGTAAGAAGCCTTTTGCGGCTGACCACTTACAAGCTCCTCGCCGGAAGCATCGGCAGGTTGGTTCAGGGCCAGATTACTATCGGTCAAGCCACCGTTGCCCACAACAACCGTAAACTGTGCAGACAGTTTTTTGGTATTATACAGGAAACGCCCTGTGGGAAGCGTGGAGGTTGCATCGATGATACCTTCCTGCTGGGTGCTTATGGTTGAAGGTGACCATGTTGGCAGCACACTGATTTCTGTTTCAGCTGCATTCATACCGTCAGAAATGGTGACATCCAGCAGCGTTGGCAACTCCACAGGCGCTCCCACATCGACTATCACAGGTTCAGGCTGTGTCACCCCCATATAGATCATGGAGGTTGTACGCCGAACACCAAGGATCTCCAATTCCTTGATGCTGATACCCTTCACGGCAGCATTCGGGTTCATATTACCGTCACCACCAAAGAACAGACGGACATAGCGGGCTGAAACCGGCTTGTCAAGCGTAGCGTTATTGGTGATATTCTGGCCTCCCGCCTGGTTGTTCAGTGTCTTGACCGTCACCCAGTTTGTTTTGTCATTTGAGACCTGAATTTCATAACTAATCGGATATACTTTAGCGTGATAGGAGATGTTAAAGGAGGAGATCAGGTTGATATCTTCCCCTAAGTCTACCAGAATCCAGCGATCTCCGCTGTTGGTCTGGCTTGCCCAGCGGGTGTTAGCATCACCATCTACCGCCATATCGGCAGTATAGCTGGTGTTTGCCTCAACGCCGGACGCCTCTGCGCTGCGCTTGAGGGCCAGATTTACTTCCTCCGTAGAGTCCGCGCTTTCACCCTCATTTAAGTAGATATTCTCTACGGCCTCACCTACGTCATCCACCTGAGAACCGTAGGTGAGCAGCAACTCATTTATCACTGCCGGGGTTCCCTGTGGGAAGTCGAGATAAATGGTGTGGATCCCATTGGCGGGCAAGGAGGAGAATCGGTTTAGGGACTGGGCAGCTGTACCCAGCGAATGAATCTGACCTGTAACATCTTCCACGCTTACCGCAGCATTGCTGATGCCGGCGGTGAGCAGGAGGATGCTATCCACATCCGTGTTGTCCGTTACATGGATGGTCATGCGGGTTTCGGTGGTTCCATCCAGCCGGAATACCGTAGACAGGTTGCCGTCCATCACAGCTTCAGGGCCATCGCCAGCCGGCACGCTGATCAGCTCAGAGGGGGTTCTGTCAGAGTCATCATAGCCAATGGAGACTTCGTGGATCTTCATGTACGCTGTCGCTGCCCCAGTATTTTTCAGGCGGATATACCGACCAACCTGCTGGTTAGCATCTACGGTATATTTGCGGTAAGGCGGATCGATTACACCGTCATCATTAATGGTACCAATAGGCGTAAATACCTTGTTGTCTGTGGAAATCGATACCTCAGCATAGTAGATTCTGGGCGTACCGTCCGCTGTGACAAACTGGATTTCACCCAGCGTCAATGCCTTTCCCAAATCGATTGTAAAATAGTCTCCTGCAGCCTGATTCTTTCCGGTCCAGACATAGGTACTCTCATTTCCATCCAGCATCTGAGGCCAGTCGTTTTCTTTCAGGTTAGTGATATTGGTATCGCTTACCTTCGCTTCGACTTTCCGGTTTTCAACCACGGCGGCAAGACGGCTGAGATTGATGGTTTTCGGCTGACTGCTCAAGTTGGCCAGTCGCAGATAACGCGCCAGAATCGGAGCGTCAAGCGTCCCTGCCGTGATATCAGTCCAGCTATCACCATGATAAGAGTATTGCAAGGCAAGTCCCTCTATCGCAGTACCCTCCAAATCAACCTGTGATATTTCCGCGATGCCATCCATCTTGATGCCCACGTAGTCGCCCTGCTGCATGGTTACATCCAAAAGGCCTCGTACACTAAACTCGTCCCCAACAATGGTGAGCGGCATTCGGGACAGGCTGGAAATATTGGTATAAATGCGGTTTGCGGGGATTTCCACCTCGATTGTTCCGATGATCTGGTCGGCTCTGGTCTCCACGTCGCTCATCAGTGCATTGACAAACGGGAGAATCCGCTTGGTACCTGCTTTTACGGCAGGGCGTACATTATTGCCGTGGGGGAAGAGGTATTTCCGCCCTTGGTAGCTGCTGAATTCAGCGGTTGCTATGGAGAAATTCCGATAAATTATATCGTCGCTGGGATTGCTCTTGCACATCTCCAGCTCTGCCAGCAATAATGCCTCTGCGGTCTTTGCCATATTATCGAGTGCGTGGAGCCATCCCTCGCCCGATTCGCCCCCTAAGCTGCCAGGGTTGGCCAGCTCTGCTTTCAGCGCCTCGTTTTCGCAATCCTGTTGGAACGTCTCCACCGCATCCTGAATATGACGCAGTTCTGCCAACAGGGTAATCGCATTATCATAGGCGGTGGGATCGGTAAGTAAAGTGCGGTTCAGCGCGGCACTCTTTACCTGTTCCAAGGCATCCGCGATATAAGCAGATTCATCAATTTGGCCGGCAATTCGGGTAGAGCCAGGTGCCTCACAGGCATTTCGGGCAATTGTAAAGTAGGCATCATATACCTCCGGCTGGAGATATTTAAAGCTCTGTTCCCACACATAGTCCGCATTGGCTTGCACATCGTGAACATTCCAGAAGTAGTTGGCCAGCTGGAAGTAGGCCACTTTGCTGGTTTCTGCGAAAAAGATGGGATTGGACACCGCACCGCCCAAACCGGTAATATCATCTTTTAAATAGTATTTTGCACTGCCCAGCAGAAGGCCGGATTTGGCATGTTCATTGCAAGGATAGTTGACCCAGAAAACAGGGGTTTGATGGCTGGACGAGTCATCCGGGTCGGTTGTATTGTCCACCACATAGTTGATAGAGTCTTGCCAAAACGGAGAGTTGACATCTCGGCCGGTCCAGAACAGCATGATATCATCATCCAAGTCCGTTAAACCAGTGATCTCCCGCTTGCCATTTCCGTTGGCCCAGCTGTTGTTATAATTTTGCGGACAATAAATCAGCGGCGGGAAGCCCTGCCCCGTGAGCCATGAATTCATTTCGTTGACTACATAGACCACGTCTGCAGTAGAACCGCTGCCAAAGTCATCATTTAGAATCGCAAACTGGCGCACACCAATATCAATCATCTGCTGGAATTTATCTTTGAGCTGCTGAATTTGTGTGGCAGAATTGCTGCTGTTGTAACTTCTGAAAAAGGTTCCGGTATGGACAGACCAAGAAAAGTCCACATTTGATTCCTTGCCAATCTGCACAAGCTCTTCAAAATAGGCAATCTCTTCTGGAGGATACAGTTGCTCCCACTCTTCATGATGGTACGGATCCGTTTTAGATGCGTAGATGAAGATATTCATCTTCACATCCCGGCAAAACCGGATCTGTTCCCGACGCTGCTCTTCTGTGAAACCGCCGTAAAATCCCTCCACAATGCCTCTCAGCGGGATGGAGGCGTAGTCCTTAATGAGTACAGGTACAAGCCGCTCCCCTTCCAAAGAGGAAAGCATCATGTTCAGGGTAGCCACACCATAGTAGATGCCTCTGGAGTCCTTGGATACAATAGAGACCTTCCCGCCGCTTACGGACAGGGCGTAAGCATCCGTATTGTTGTAGTGCTCGGACGGCACAGAGGACAAAGCGCTCGCCGCAGCGCTGCCATCTCCGACCAAGCCCAGAAACAGATCCGCGCTTTGATCATCTGCTGCCACAAATTGGGCGCTGTGGCCATGCTCTCCCAGCACCTCATTTAGATATGCTTTCGTTTCTTGAGTGATTGTGTCAGGCGCAGCAACTTTAACTGCATCCGGCAATGTCACAGCATCCCCACCCGGGTAGCTGATCTCCTGCGGGACCGGATAGATCTGGTATTGATCCGGGCTGCTGCTGGTTGGGTCGCCTTCCACCCAAACATCCTGATACAACTCCAGCAGCTTACTTTGTACCGCCTGTTCAATCTCATCTGCGGTAGGTTCTGCTGCGGAGGCCGCGTCAGGAATCATTGCCAAGACCATGACACATACCAGTAGCATGGATAAGAGTCGGATCCGAATCCCTGTGGTTGGTTCACTACGTTTCATTTTCTTTCCTCCTATTCGCTCCTTGGACAGAGCGCAAAATACTCTTTCAGTGCACCGCCATCTCACCATTTGACAAATCGGATATATACGGATTACCAGAGACCATAGACCTCCGGTGGTTCCCGCTATTGTACGCCGCTCCCGGCAATTCACATCATCCCGCTTAGAATTATTTGGCTGCCCTTTCAGGGGCTCAATCACTCTCCCTTTTCTCCGGCCGCAGCAGAAAAGCATCTGTCGGACCATCTCCTCTGGTATATCGGCGCAGTACATTCGCATGTCAGAGCGGTAAAATATCTCTGCACCGTGCCTTTGTTCTGCAGCGCTTGTGAATCAACCTTTGTCAAGCCCCGCAAATGTTTTTGCGCATCAGCGCATAGTCGATAGCAGGTCCCATAGTTCGGGCATCGTGTTCCCGGCAGCCCACCCCGCAGACTGCACCCCCTATAGCAGAGGTATTACTACCATCTTTGTAGAGTTTTCCGGCAGACGAGGTGAAATACCACAGGCTCATCGCTTCTTTTTCGGCACAGTACCGATTGGATTTTCGATGCCCAACCGTATTTCTGCCGACCACCTTGGGCAGTTCAAACAATGTGACAAGCAATTTATCCCCCTACAACAGGTTGTGCAGGGGGTGGTACAGGAAATTTCATCGAAAGAAATGAGCGCTCCCAGTGCGCTTGTCCAACGCAGGTGTAGCATGACCATCTGTGCTCGCGGCGAACCCTCCCCGCCAGATAGCGGATGCGCGCCAAGTTTCCGGGGACGCTCTGAGGGCGATGGTAACGGCCGCGATTGGCCTTGTATACAGCCGCTTCTGCTGGCCGAGTGGCCTCGACCAGAGTGTTAAAGTGAGAATTCTCAATATCAAATCAGTTTGTCATGCTGGTTTTCGAGTTCTTTCTTAAAATAAAAACATAGCGCGTTTCGACTTTGGCATCCGCGCCCTATCCAGGATATGCGTTTCTGCTACCGCTGGCTCTATATAAGCAAATTTACCATTTATATACTATTATGTTATAGTATATTTATGAAATAAAACAAGTATGATATTTTTTCATACCTGCGCACCAGCAGCGAATATTTAAGGCAACACCGCACAGTAAACAGTGCTGCCTCGCGTCCTATTAATTACGCTTTAAACACTGAGAGTATCTGGAGTGACCAACGATAAGGAGTGAAGAAAACATTGTTATTGAGAAGTTGTGCTTGCAATGCTGTTTAACGAATTAAACAAGCGTCATAACGGGGGCAGATAAAAATTTGGACAAGTCATGCCGAGAACCCAAGATGCTGTCTATATTTCAAAGGACTGCGTCCGCCTAAAGATAGCTTGATACGGTTGCGGCTATACCAATTGATATAGCCATCAAAGTCTCGGCCAAAATCGTCAAGCGAGTCCCCTACCCATAAGTGGCCATAAAACATTTCGTTTTTCAACCGTCCTAAAGAAGCTTTCACATGCTGCGTTATCAGAGGAACATCCCTTCTTGGACATAGAGTGCGTGAGGCCATCGCTATTCATCCGTTCAATCCATCCGGGCCATCCTTTATCTGAATGTACAGTCGACGGTGGAGTAACCAATACTTGGATTCGGCTGGTGCATGCCTTGAACCCGCAGGAGAATGGCAATCTTGCGTCCTGTGAATGGGATTGCATTCCGTACAGCCATGTTTCTCTTCTATACCAGCCTTTTTTCGTTCATGCCAGCGATAAGTGTCGATTTGCTCGGGTATCCCAACCGTCGGATTACTGTAGGCACAAATCACAACCGCTCATACTCTTGCAGCACACTTTCTTCCTTTTCCTTCTCATATATTTAGTGCCTCTTTTTCGTGTAGTATAACTTTTTGTCCGCATTTCGACGTATTAATCTCAAAAAACCGGTCAGGTGGTTGTGGAAGGACAATCTTTCTTCATTTGTTTTTATCCGCTTTTGCTTCTATACATTAGAAACCCGGCTCATGCGTGATGCATAAACCGGGTTTCTCGACAGACTGTACTTTGCTATGCCTTTTCTCAATAACAATTTTTTGTTAGCTTCTCATCGTTGGTCACTCCAGTCGTCAGGGCCAAGTTTCACTGGATATAATCATCGGGAGTTTTTCTAACCAAACTGACAACCGTCTCAACTTGTGTATCATTGTCCAAACTCAAACTCATATCTTCCTCAATAATCGGGAGCTTGAATTTGATGGACTTGAGCCACTGTCCGTTGGGCTGGCGTTCCTCATATATCTGGATTTCGGAAATCAATGCTTCCATGATCTGCCGCTTTTCCTGCTCGCTCATGACGGCGTATAGCTTGTCGAAGTAGATCAGCACCTTGTAGATGTTATCCCCGGTGAGCTTTTCCGCTTCGATTGCCATTTTCTTTGCTCTGGCGGCGATCAGCAGATTTTCTGTATTCTCGATTTTATCATACATCTTGTAAAGTCGATCATCAAGGTCTGCCTTGCGTTTGTAGTAGTGTTTATCGTCCGGGTCAAGGGAATCTATTTCCTCCATCAGCTTTGATTTCACAGAATAGCTCTGCCGGAGCTGTTTTTCGTAATTGGCGATCTCCTGTTCAATGGCGGCAGTGTCCACCTTCATGTTGATTTTTTCCTGCATCATGGCGGCAAACTTGGGATTGCTGACCAGCTTGACAATGACCTCTGCCACAGCACTGTCCAACAGTTCCTCGTGAATCTGCTTTCGATAATCGCACTTGTGCCCACGGGTCATAGTGCGGTGCTTGCAGCCATAATAGAAAAAAACCTTGTACTTTGTCCCGTCTGACTTGTGCTTGATGCTCTTGTTGCCATACATCCCGGCTCCGCAGATTGGGCATTTGACGATACCAGACAGAAGATGCACCTTGGTGTCCTTACCACGGTTCACATGTTCATACTTTTCAGCCTGCGCCAGCAGTTTCACCTGTGCTTCGTGCCAGAGTTCTTCCGACACAATCCCCTCATGCTGGCCGTCCACCAACAAATAATCGTCCTGCTCCACAAGCCGGTAATCATTCCTGGTGCCATGCACCTTCTCCGTTCTGCGTCTGCCATAGGCGATTTTCCCACAGTACACAGGGTTTTTCAGTATTCTCCGGATAAGGGCCGCATCGAACAGCGGATTTTTTCCGTTCTGTCGCTGGATTTTGTGAATACCATGTTGGTCAAGATATTTGGCAAGACCATTTGCACCCATGTCGGTATGCACATACTGATCGAAGATCACACGGATTGCAGCCGCTTCTTCCTCGTTGATGAAAAGTTGGCCATTTTCCAGCTTGTAGCCATAGGGCGCAAATCCGCCGTTCCATTTGCCCTCACGGGCCTTCTGAATTCTGCCCTCCATTGTTTGGACACGGATGTTTTCTCGCTCAATCTCCGCAACGGCTGACAGAACAGAGATCATCAGCTTACCGGCATCCTTGGAGGAATCAATCCCATCCTCCACGCAAATCAGATTGACGCCGAAATCCTGCATGACCTGCAAGGTGGACAGCACATCTGCCGCATTTCTGCCGAAGCGGGACAGCTTGAACACCAGCACGAAGGATACACCATCTTTCCCGGACTTTATATCTTCCATCATGCGGTTGAACTCCGCTCTGCCCTCAATGGATTTACCCGACTTCCCGGCATCCTCATACTCACCGACTATCTCATATTCATTATACTCGGCAAAGGCTTTCATTCTGGATTTCTGGGCATCCAGAGAGTATCCGTCGATCTGCATGGCGGTGGAAACTCTCGTATAGATATATACTTTTGTCTTTTCTTTTTTCATCTCACGATCCTCATTCGTGCCACAGCCATGGCACCTTTATGTATCCTTACTCCGAAGCTCTTTCGGAGTAAGTTTGGACAATTATTGCACGATTATTATATCATGCCGGTTTAGTTTTTTCAATAGTGTCCTCTGGCTGTTCGGGAATATTTGCAGCTCCGGCAGTTTCTTTCCCTAAACAATTCGGCGGCTCTGGAAGGTTGTCAATATCCAGAACCGCCGCATATTTTTCTATTAAGTTGGCAAGCAAATCAGCAAAGCCGCTCCACTCATCCTTATTCCAATCCGCTATAATGGTTTACCTCCTGTTTCTTACTGCCACGCTGTGTGTACGCCTGGATGATCTCCGGAGGGATACGGTCAAGAATCCCTTTTACCCGTTCATAATCGCTTTGCAACCTTGCTTCCTGTAATTTCTTGACCGTGCTTTCCTCCTGGCTTAGTTCCAGAGCTGCGCTCAGTTCGCCATTTTCCTTTTTCAACGCTTTTTGCTTGGCGTCCGCAGTTTTGAAAAATTTCTCGTATTTCTTCATCTGCGTTTCCATCGCCGCAACATCCGGGATATATTTCTCCAGAAATGCGGCAATCTGCGTTGTCCGCTCCTTGTAGTTGGTAAACTTCACATCGGAAAGCATTGCGTCCAACTTCTCCATCTGTTTTGTCAAACGGGTCATCTGTTTGAACACTCTCGGCGGGATATGGTCACGGCCAGTCTCACTGGCACTCTCGCCACGCTCCAATACCGGATACTTCCTGACCATGTGTTCCCAGAACTTGTCCTGCCATTGGGTCATCTTTTTGCGGTTTCCCAGAATCTCCTTGGCACACAACCGCTTGTCCTCGGTCAGCGGGACAAAAGAAAGGTGCATATGGGGCGTTTTCTCGTCCATATGCACCACGGCGGATATAATGGTTTCAGGGGATTGGTTCTGTCGGATAAACTCCAACGCTTCATTGAAGAATTCCTTGATATCAGCCCGTTTCTTGCCCTTGAAAAACTCCGGGCTTGCGGTGATCAGAGCTTCTACCACACGAACACTGTCGGAGCGAGTGCGGCATCCGGCTGCGGCAATTTGCCGTTCGGACTCTGCCCGGTACTTTCTTTCCGGCTTAACAAGGTGGAAATTCAAATGGCTCCGGCTGGTGTCAATATCTGGATTGCTTGCGTACTCTTCCTTGGTGCGCTCATTATGGGCTTCAATACGCCCGATCTCCGGCCCCTTATACTTGGCAAATCTCAAAATAGCAAACTGTCCTTTTTCCATTATTTTTCCCGACCTTTCTGCCACACGATGTCGTAACCCAATACATCAGCAAGCTCCAAAACCTCTTTATAACGGATACTTTCCCGCTGCAGTTTGGCCGACAGGTTGGAAACGCTGTCCGACCAGCCGTATTCGTCATGCAGCAGGTCAACTACTTCCTGCATCGTCATTCCGGCACGAATGATCTGTGCTTTGATTTCGTTACGTACATTCATATTGATAAAGTCCTCCATAAAATTTCATTGTTGGTTCGGTGAACACTCTGCGCTTCAAAGCAGAGCAGATATACCGAATCGTGAAAAAACTGCAATCTCTGAAATCCGTTCAGAATTTCTCCTGTGATGTCCTGTCCATATCTGACCATATCCCACTTTACCGAAGTCCACAGCCAGCCTTTGCGCCGCTTCGTAGCTGCTGAGATCAAACATCTGTGCCGCAAAGTCGATCACATCACCTTTGGCTCCGCAGCCGAAGCAAAAGAAATATTCCTCATTCAACTTCAAGCTTGGATGCCTGTCATTGTGGAATAGGCAGCAAGCCATGCCGTTGCGGTTGACTTTCAGCCCGTAGTGTTCGGCGGCTTGTCTTACGGGAACTGCCGCCTTGATGGTTTCAAATAGATTCATACGCATACCTCCATAATTAATTTGACAATTCTTGCTTGTCACCTGAATATACGGAGAAAACAGCTTTCAACCGAAAAATCCGGCACTTCTGCAAAAAAAGAAATCGCCGCCCTGAATTTTTGCAAAAATGCAAAATACACAGGGCGGCGAATGTTCACAATATGCATCTTGATATTGTTCCGCAAATAGAATATAATACTGTTAGATTTAGACGAAAAGGGGTGTTGAGGGTGCGCTATTTATCAACTTTTGAGGTGGCGGAGAAATGGGGGATTTCTCCTCGTCGTGTGGGTGTTCTCTGTTGCCAAAACCGCATCCCCGGCGCACAGCAAGCAGGAAGCCGCTGGATTATCCCAGAAGATGCAGAGAAGCCCGCTGATGCCAGAATCAAAAGCGGCAAATATATCAAAGCAAAAAATAAGGAAAGGGGGACATAACGAATGGAGAATACATTTTTGCCCGGTACTGTTAGACAGCGTCTTGCCGATCTGATGAAATATCACAAGGTATCTCAGACTGACCTTGCGCTAAAAATTGGATGCGGCGACAGCTTGCTCAGCCGTTTCCTAACCGGAAAGACGGACAAGATCGGTGACGAAAACATCATCCGTATTGCCAGAGTATTCAATGTGTCCACCGACTTTCTTTTAGGCGTGACCAATGTTCCCGATAGAAAAAATTATGAGATTGACGAGCTGGGCTTGTCAGCCCAGGCGGCACGAAACCTCTACACCGGCAAGGTTAATACACAAGTGGTCAATCGGCTCTTGGAAAGTCCCCGCTTTGCTGAACTGACCTACATATTGGAGCAGTATTTCAATGACACTATCGCATCCGGCTTTGCAGCTCAGAATCAGCTTTACGCTACCCTCGCCAATCTGACAAGAAGTACCGTACAAACCGATGCAGCAAAAGAAGCTGCCAAGGACATTAGCCGTTTACGGACACCGGCATATCAGGCAGATCTCGCCACCATTGAAGCTCAATTTATGGCGGCAGTCAAAGAAGTGAAGAAAGAGATCGGTCACGATTTTACAGTACAGCAGGCCCTCACCAAAGAAGCCGCCGAGCGAATGTTTACAGAGCTTACAAAAGGTCAGGATATGGAAAACCCCAAGGTCACACCGGAGCAAGTGAGCGAACTGATTATCGACAGCGTTGCCGGTATGGATGGGGTCAACCAAGAAGCACTGGACAAGCTCAGTCAGGCGTTGACCGCCTTTATGCAGACCACCTTGGATCAGGCGGCAAAACAGGAGAAGGACGATGAAAAACCGGAGCAATGAGCAGCTCTGCGCTCTGGCACAGAAGGGGAATACGAACGCCCGTGACCTGCTTCTGGAAAACAATTTCGGTTTTATCCGCAAAACCGCCAACGAGATTTATTTCGGTATGAATCTGGGCGAAAGCGAACTCAGTATCGACAAAGACGACCTGGAGCAGGAGGGCTGTATCGGCTTATTGGACGCCATCCCTCGCTTTGACAACAGCAAAGGCACTAAGTTTCTGACCTATGCAGCACCATCTATCCGAAATGCCATGACCAATCTGATACGGGATGCGTTTTCTCAGTACGAACAGCGGATGGTTGATACCAAAGACGGGCTTGCTTTTCAGAAAATCCGTCTGGATGAAGTTGTCCCCGGTGAGGAACGGATGCTGCGTATCGAAGCGATTGCTGACCCGATTGCCAAATCACCGGAGCAGATTTATGTGGAACAAGAAACATTGCGTGAACTGTATGCGGGACTCGATAGGATTGGAAGGCGAGAGCAAGCCTATCTGCTGTACCGTTATGGCTTCACAGACGATATAGAGCATACGACGATTGGGGCAGCAATCCACTTTAATCTGAGCGAAAGCCGAGCCAAGAAAACCGAGGAACAGGCTATGGACAACCTCTGGTTAGAGTTGCCGTGGTGGTTTTAGTGCGTGTCGCTGCGGAGGGACGGGGGCTTATATATACCTCTGCTTCCTTCTCCGGTCAGTCGGATTTTGTTTCTCAAAAATTCTGCATTTGTGTCAACACCGTTGTCACAAAATCCGCCTGCCCTACTGCCGCCGAAAAGCGTCTGTCCGCTTCAATCTGCCTATGTCGCAGATGCCGCAGCCAGCCCCTTTCCAGCGTCAGCCGGAAGCAAAGGTATAACACACTAGACTTTGCAAGCAAAATCGTGTGCCAACAGGGATGCTTCTCGCCCCTATTGGAAACCCAGAGCCAAGGGGATATTCCCCTCTGGACACCCCATATTTTCTTCGCAGGTTGGTACCAAAACTGTGAAAGGCAGTTTGTCACCGGTGCGAAGAAAAAGCAAAAGGAAGCATCTGCGCCAGGATCGTGAAGGCGCAAATCTTCCTTTTGATGCTGACAATCTGAAATTGGATATGGTGCAATTTCTGATTATCAGCTTCTGCCGCGGCAGAGAAATACGAAAACAACCTTGGAGGATTTCAATATGATTACAGGCGAAATGAAAAACAAAGTCGATTCCATTTGGGATACGATATGGACAGGCGGCATCACAAGCCCCATTACTGTGCTGGAGCAGATCACCTACCTGATGTTTATGAAGCTGTTGGACGATAATCAACTGAAGGCCGAGGCCAATGCAAATCTGCTTGGTGTTCCACTGAAGAATAAAGTGTTTCAGGATGGAATCTGTGTAATCAGCGAGAATCCCCGGGTTGAAACGGAATACAAAAATCTTCGTTGGAATGTGTTCCATAACTTCGAACCCGGCGAGATGCTGACGAACATCCAAACCTATGTGTTCCCCTTCATCAAGACCATTGGCGAAGGCAAGGATACTGCGTTCAGCCGCTACATGAAGGACACTGTGTTCCTGATTCCCACAGCAAAAGTGCTTGCCAAGGTTGTGGATGGCATCGACGCCATGGACATGAACAACAAAGATATCATGGGTGATGTTTACGAGTATCTGCTGGGTAAAATCGCCGCCGCCGGGGAAAATGGTCAGTTCCGCACCCCTCGTCACATCATCAATATGATGGTGGAACTGATGCGGCCCACGCTCAAGGATTCCATTCTCGACCCCGCCATGGGTTCCGCCGGTTTTCTTCTGTCCAGTGCAGCCTATATCAGCGAGCATCAGAAAAAGGAACTGATGAAAACCGAGAATATGCGCTACTTCAAATCCGGCCTGTTCTCCGGCTTTGATACCGACCAGTCCATGCTGCGCATCGGCGCTATGAACATGATGCTCCACGGCGTGGAAGATCCGCATATCACTTATCAGGATTCCCTATCCGGCGAGAACACCGAACGGGATCAGTATTCTCTCATCATGGCGAACCCGCCCTTTACCGGCAGTGTGTTCCAGGAAGAAATCAGCAAAGACCTGCTGGGTCTTTGCAAGACCAGAAAAACCGAGCTGCTCTTTGTTGCGCTGTTTACGAAGATGCTGAAGGTTGGCGGGCGCTGCGCCTGTATCGTTCCTGATGGTGTGCTCTTTGGTTCCTCCAAGGCACATCAGGCGATCCGGCATGAGCTGGTAGAGAACCAGCAGCTACAGGCAGTGATCTCCATGCCTTCCGGTGTATTCAGGCCTTATGCGGGAGTGTCCACGGCGATTTTGATTTTCACAAAAACCAACGCCGGCGGCACAGAAAAAGTCTGGTTCTATGACATGAAGGCCGATGGCTACAGTCTGGACGATAAGCGCTCCGAAATCAAAGAAAACGACATTCCGGATATTATCGCCCGGTTCCATAACCGTGATGCAGAGGCAGATCGGGAGCGCACCGAGCAGAGCTTCTTCGTGCCGAAGCAGGAAATCGTGGATAATGGGTATGATCTTTCCATCAACAAGTACAAAAAGGTCGAGTACGAAGCGGTTGAGTATCCGTCTACCCAAGAAATCATGACCAATCTGCGTGAATTGGAGATTCAAATTGGTCAAACGATGGATGAACTTGAAAAACTGTTAGGACTATAAATTCGGATTTGTGGGGATGAAATTATGACGCAGAAACGTGTCCCATTGGGAAATTTTGTCGCTGAATATTCTGTCCGCAACAACAGCAACGAGGATATTCCTGTATATAGCGTTACAAACAGTCAAGGGTTTTGCCGGGAGTATTTTGGAAAAGAGGTCGCCAGCAAAGACAAAACCACCTATAAAATTGTTCCTTACGGTTACTTTGCATATAATCCATCCAGAATCAATGTTGGATCAGTGGATTGGCAACGGTGTGAGGCACAGGTGATTGTCAGTCCGTTGTACAACGTGTTTTCCGTTTCTGATGAACTTGACCGTCAGTTTTTGTATTACTTTCTCAAAAGCAGTATTGGCCGGCAAATGATACGGGCGAAAGCAGCAGGAAGCGTCCGAGATAATCTGAAACTGGATATGCTGAAAGAAATGACAATACCAGACAGTTCACTTGACGATCAGAGACACTGTGTTGCTACTTTAGATAACCTGCAGTATCTTATTGAGCTTCGCAAAAAGCAACTCAACGAACTGGACAACCTCGTCAAAGCTCGATTTGTCGAGATGTTTGGAGATCCGGAGTTTAACACTTTTGGATGGGACACAGAAGAACTTGGGACACTATGTGATGTTGGTTCAAGCAAGAGAATTTATCAAAACGAGCAAAGCCAAGAGGGCATTCCATTTTGGCGAATCTCTGATCTCATAAGTAAAATGGACACTGGTGTTGCCGATAGCGGATTATTCATTCCAGAAGAAAGATATGTGGAGCTAAAAAATGCTGGGCTTGTTCCGACCACGGGTGACATTCTCGTTACCTCACGCGGCACTCTTGGACGATGCTACATAATTAAGGATGAAGATAAATTCTACTTCCAAGACGGAATGATAAGCTGGCTAAGCAGTTATGTTGATGGCATTACACCACTATACTTGCAATATTTGTTTACAATGCCCGGATTCAGAAAGCAGATTGACGGTATGCAGGCTGGCTCGACAGTTGCGTATTTGTCAATAGCAATGCTTAAAAAGCTTAGAGTTATGGTGCCGCCGATTAAAACGCAGAATTGCTTTGCTTTATTTGTGGAACAGCTCGACAAATCAAAAGTTGTCGTGCAGAAAGCTCTGGATGAAGCGCAGACTCTGTTCGATAGTTTGATGCAGCAGTATTTCGGCTGACAAAAATAAATCATAATGGATGCAGGATGTTGGTACACATAGAAAGGATAGGTGCGCCGACATGGAGGAAAAACTGGTCAACATTATGAACGAAATGGCTGAATATCTGAACATTTCTCAGCTGAAAAAGCTGCAGGAAGTGCTGCTGAAACATTTATCGGATAATGCGCCGCAGAAAGAGCCGGTAGCAAATGCAGACTATCTGAAACTGTTCCTGGATGCCAAGAAAATTGAGGGCTGTTCAGAGAGAACGATCAAATACTACCGAACAACAGTAGAGCATTTACTCGCGCATATTTCCACGCCAATAAGGAAAATTACCACCGATGAAGTACGAAGTTACCTGGTAGACTACCAGCAAATCAATAATTGCAGCAAGGTCACTGTGGACAATGTCCGGCGCAATATATCCAGCTTCTTCTCCTGGCTTGAGGAAGAAGATTATATTCTGAAGAGTCCGATGCGGCGCATCCATAAGATCAAGACCAAAACTGTGGTCAAAGAAGTGATTTCCGACGAAACCATTGAGGTGATGCGGGATCACTGCACCCAAATAAGAGATGTCGCCATGATTGATATGCTTTACTCCACGGGAATCCGTGTAGGCGAACTGGTCAATCTCAACATTACCGATGTCAATCTCCAACAGCGGGAGTGCATCGTTTACGGTAAAGGAGATAAAGAGCGCCGGGTGTATTTTGATGCCAAAACCAAAATCCATCTCGAGAAGTATCTGAACAGCCGTACTGACAGCAATCCGGCGCTATTTGTAACGCTGGATTCACCTCACGCCCGGTTGAAAATCAGCGGGGTGGAGATCCGTCTAAGGGAACTGGGGCGCAGCCTGGGGCTTTCTCGCATCCATCCTCACAAATTCCGCCGCACGATGGCCACAAGAGCCATTGATAAGGGAATGCCCATTGAGCAGGTACAAAAGATTCTTGGACATTCTCAAATTGACACCACCATGCAATATGCCATCGTGAACCAGACTAATGTCAAAACCTCACATCAGAAGTACATCGCCTGATTCCCCCAAATTCGGATTTGTGGGGATGAACGATGAGAGTAACACTTGGGGATGTATGTGAAAAAGGGGCTTCAAACATAAAACAATCGGATATTGCGAACATGACTGGTGAGTATCCTATTTATGGCGCTGCCGGCTATATTGGAAATGTTGACTTTTATCATCAAGAAAAGCCATATGTGGCAATTGTAAAAGATGGTGCAGGCATTGGCAGAACAACGTTGCATCCAGCCAAATCTTCTGTCATTGGCACAATGCAGTATCTTTTGCCGAAAGACAATGTTTTGCCAGAATATTTATGCTATGTGGTTCGACATATGCATTTGGAGAAGTATTTTACGGGAGCGACGATACCCCATATCTATTTTCGAGACTATAAGAACGAACAATTCAATCTTGATTCTCTGGATAAGCAAGCGGAAATTGTTGAGATTCTTGGAAAAGCAGAGTCCATTATTCTGAAGCGCAGAAAAGAACTCGCCGAATTGGACAACCTCATCAAAGCTCGATTTGTCGAACTGTTTGGTGACCCTGTTGCAAATCCCCATGGGTTTGATAAAGTGGCCTTGTCTGAGTTGGCAGACATTAAAATAGGGCCTTTTGGTTCATTGCTACATAAAGAAGATTATATTGAAGGTGGACACGCTTTATTGAACCCATCTCATATTATCGACGGAAAAGTTGCACCAGATTATAAATTGACTGTCTCGGCTCAAAAATACGGAGAACTGTCAGCCTACCACTTAAAAGCAGGTGATGTTGTAATGGGTAGACGAGGTGAAATGGGCAGATGTGCAGTTGTTCCTTGCGATGGCTATTTATGCGGTACTGGTAGTTTGATGATAAGAACAAAAGGTGAAGTTACAGCAGATTATATTCAAAAAATAATATCTTTTCCGTCATTCAAGAAAACCATTGAGGATATGGCAGTTGGTCAAACAATGCCGAACTTGAATGTTCCTATCGTATCGAACTTCCAAATCATTAAGCCGCCTATTGAGGTTCAGAAAAGTTACTATACCTTCGTCGAACAGGTCGACAAATCAAAAGTTGTCGAGTCAATACACAGGATGAATGTCCTATTCAATATTACTCTGAACGGAGGGAACCGTTATGACATTAGGGCAAATGAATTCTAAACTGATGAAAGCACAGGAAGCTGAAACGCACCTTGATCGTGCGTTAATTTGCCGTGCGCTTTTGGAGGATGCAGTTGACTTTATTTACGGGAAAGTCGGCGCAAAAAAGCCGCCCAAAGCCTCATTATTGGAACTGATCGACAGCCCTGTCGTGGCCGGTTACATCAACGATGAGGACACCATAAATTCCCTCCACTATGTCCGCATTCTCGGCATGAATGCCAAGCACGGCAGAAGTGTCCGCAAAAAGGAAGCCAAACTTGCCTATGACAACATTGCGTATCTGCTTGGACTGATTGCCTCCAAAGAGAACGGAACAGAGTCTTCTTATCGGAAACCGCCCTATATGAGCGAAGCTGCCACGCGCAAGCTGTACACCGATCGGTACCTGGAAGAGGCCGGTTGGGATGTTCTGGATGTGGAAAATCTCGCCCAGCCTGGCAAAGCCGGTATTGAAATTGAAGTACAGGGAATGCCCAATGCCCACGGTGTTGGATATTGCGACTATGTTCTTTATGGGAAAGACGGCAAACCGCTGGCCATCATCGAGGTCAAGAAAACCTCCGTTGACCCCGAAAAGGGACGCCATCAGGTGGATTTGTACGGTGAGTGCATGAAGAAGGTCTACGGCTATAAGCCTATTCTGTACTACACCAACGGCTACAGCATTAAAATCATTGACGGCATTTACCCGGATCGTCCGGTTATGGCATTCCATACCATGGAGGATCTGGAACTGATGCTCCAGCGCCGAACTCGCGGTGATATTACCGATCTTACCATCAACGACGAAATAACCAACCGCCCATATCAGAAAATGGCAATCACCAATATCTGCGAATGGCTGAACGCCAAGCACCGCCGTGGTCTGCTTGTCATGGCTACCGGCACCGGAAAAACCCGTGTGGCGATCTCTCTGGTCGATGTGCTTACCCGCAATAATTGGGTGAAAAATGTCCTGTTCCTTGCAGACCGCACCTCTCTGGTCAATCAGGCAAAGCGCAATTTTGCAAAGCTGATGCCCAATATGAGTGTCTGTGAACTGTCTGCCGGCGGTGAAAAGGATTTCAATGCCCGGCTCATGTTCTGTACATACCAGACCATGATCAATTACATCGATGCAGAGGATAAGCGTTTTTCTTCCGGGCGGTTTGATCTGATCATCATAGATGAGGCACACCGCAGCATTTTCAACCGCTACGGGACCATTTTCAAATACTTTGACAGCTTCCTTGTTGGACTGACCGCAACGCCGAAAAACGATGTGGATGCCAATACATACCGCATTTTTGGCTGTGAAGCCGGAATCCCCAACTTTGATTATACCTTGGAAGATGCCGTAAAGGAGAAGTATCTGGTTGGCTATCATGTGATTAACCGCACATCCAAGATGCTGTCCAAAGGCATTGATTTTCAGAATTTGACTGAGGATGAAAAAGCACAGCTGGATGAGTATCTGGAAGAAGATCCGCCCACTCCGGACTTCACTATTCCCGGAAACGAAATCTTCAAATACCTGTTCAACAAGGATACCTGCCGCAGAGTTCTGGAGGAGCTGATGCAGTGGGGATACCGTGTTGACGGAGGCGAAACCCTTGGCAAGACCATCATTTTCGCCTATAACCACAAGCACGCTCAAATGATCGTGGATTGCTTCCAAGAATTGTATCCGGAGTATTCTGCCAACACCTGCCAGTTGGTGGACTATTCTGTGAACTATGGCGACGATCTGGTTTTGAAGTTTGAAGAAGATGATGAGTTCCGCATTGCGGTTTCTGTTGATATGCTGGATACCGGTGTGGATGTACCTGCTGTTTTGAATCTGGTATTCTTCAAAAAGGTGCGGTCTAAGATCAAGTTCGTTCAGATGATCGGCCGAGGCACCAGACTGTGCGAGAACATCTATGGCCCCGGAAAGCACAAGAGCGGATTCCAGATTTTTGACTACTGCGGCAACTTTGAGTATTTCGGAGAGCACCCAGACGGGAAAGATGGCAAGGAGATGCTTACGCTGTCGCAGCGCCTGTTCCAGATTCGGCTTGATATGCTGTTTGAGCTTCAAAAGCTGGAGTATCAGGAAGATGCATGGTTCCATGCCTATTATGACCAAATCAAAGCAGAACTGCATGGCATGGTCGTAAAGATCAAGTCGCACAGTAACCGAATCCAGGTGCGTGAGGCTATGCAGTATGTAGACAAGTATTATAATCTTGATACATGGGTATCCCTTTCGCCGGTAATGGTCAAAGAGGCCAAAGTACATATTTCTCCGCTGCTTGACAGTGGTTTGAACGGTGACCATCTGAGTGTAGCATTTGATGTGCGGATGTATCACATCGAAAAGGCGCTACTGGCTGGAACTGGCATCAAGAGCGTTTCTGATCATGTGAAAAATATCCGCCTGATTGCACAGTATCTGCTGACCGAAAAGGCATCCGTTCCCCAAGTCCTTAAAAAAGCTTCCGAGCTGAAAGCTGTGATGAGTGAGGATTTCTGGACTACTGCCACTGTTCGGGATTTAGAGAAGTATCGTTCTTCTTTGCGGGATTTGATGCAGTTCCTTGGTGGCCCCCATAAGACGTTTGATATTGATATCGCCGATGAAGTGGATGAAGCCGAATATCAGCCTGAAGATACCATGATTGACATTCGGACATATCGTGAGAAGGTCATTGACTATCTGGCAGAGCATCTGGATAGTGCTGTAATCAAGAAGATTCATAATTTGGATCCGATCACCAATGCTGACCTGGCGGAACTTGAACATATTTTGTGGCATGAGCTTGGAACAAAAGCAGAATACGATGAGGCAACCGATATCGGCAATTTGGCGGCATTTGTCCGCAGCCTGATTGGCCTAAGTCAGGAAGCTGTCAATGTAAAATTCGGTGAATATCTCAGCGGAAACCTGCTGAACTCTCAGCAGCAGGAGTTTGTGCGTACAATCATCAACTATGTCAGAGAAAACGGCGATGTCGAGCTTGCTGATATGGTCAACACGGAACCGTTCAACAATTACGATTTGAATGAGATTTTTGGCATCAATTTGCCTGCTATGATTGCAGTAGTTCGGACACTGCATGATGCAGTTCAAGTAGCGTAACCGAGCCTCACCTACTCTGCCAGACACGGGGGTGCTTTATGAAGTCGAGATCCAACGAATTGCTCGATAAGAGCATTGCTGCAATGATTTCTGCTATCGAAATCTATAACAAACCAGATTTTTTGTATCGCGGGGAAACCTTTTCAATCTTAGCAATCAATAGCTGGGAGCTGCTTTTTAAGGCAAAGCTCCTCAAAGACAATCACAACAAGATGCGCTCACTATATGTTACAGAGCCAATCAGAAATAAGGATGGAAGCAAGTCAAAACGACGCCGAATTAAACTAACAAGAAGTGGAAATCCATTTACTCACTCAATCGATTACATCGCCGAAAAATTGATTGTAACAGGGAAATTGGATCGAACCGTATGGGACAACATTACCGCACTGATCGAGTTGAGGGACTCTGCGATCCATTTTTACAACTACTCGGCAAAATTCAATGTTCGTATCCAGGAAATTGGAACAGCTTCACTAAAGAATTATGTGATTTTGTATAAGAAATGGTTCGGAAGAGATCTGTCTACATATAACTTCTATTTGATGCCGCTGTCGTTTGTTCAGGTTCCAAAAGAGGCTGATATCGTATTGTTGAATGCAGAAGAGAAGAATTTCTTTAATTTTGTAAATGAACTAGAAGATAAGAGTACTAATCCCAGTGGGGAATATAGCATCGCTCTGAACACAACCGTAAAGTTCACAAAATCCACATCTAAGGATGATATCAAAGTGGCCTTGTCCCAGGACAAGGATGCAATAAAAGTGAATTTGACTGAAGAAGAAATTCGTAGCCGATATCCATTCGACTATGCAGCATTAACCGAAAAATGCAAAAAAAGATATAGAGACTTCGTGATGAATGGGGATTACCATAAAAACCGCAAAGCCTATGAAGGAGATCCCAGATGTGCTTATGTCAGATATTTGGATCCAGCTAATCCGAAGAGTGGCAGAAAAGTGTTTTACAGTGATGTAATTCTATCGAGGTTGGATGGTCATTATACGAAAAGATAACATCAAAATGGCACAGCCCACCGATCATTGATCGGCGGGCTGCGTGACGTCTTTTCACTTAATCCATCAATCGATGCTCCGGTGTACCTCGGAGATATCCCTCCAAATCACCTACCAGCACAAGCTGCACATACTCCAACGGCTTGTTGTAGATCAGCCAGTCAAGTTCCGACCGCTGATACATGTTGTCTGCTACCTCGTTCTCCACGGCGATCGTGTCAATGGAAATCATGCTGCCATCGGCAAATTTCAGTTCAACACAGGCAGTATCCATATTGAACTCACAGGAAATCAAGCGCTCCATATTCGTCACCTCAAATCATCCCGAAGTGCTTCAATGCCTCCATAATCGCCTTTTCCTTCTCCGCCGGACACTGTGGCTGCTTGGCATCTTCAGATTTCGGCTTATTGTAATTCTCACGCTCGATGATACCGCATTTCTGCTTCACCTGAGCAATATACAGGCTGCTGACCTTCAAACCGGTATATTCCAGCACATAATCCTTAATCTCTTGATAGGTAGCTTTCTTCTCCGCATCGGTCAAATCCATCTCGTCCATCTTCACTTCGACTTCAATATGCTGAGTCGATTTCAGTTTGGACAATAAACATACCGTATCAACATGCCCGGTTCGCGGGAACAAATCAAATGCCTGTGCACAGACCAGCCGATAGCCGGCCCCGGTCAATTCGCGCACATCACGTCCAAGTGTTGCCGGATCACATGACACATAAACCACGCGCGGCGGCATCATTTTCAAGATTGCATCACGCGTCTGCTCATCCAGACCCTTACGCGGCGGATCGACCACCAGCACATCCGGCCGCACACCTCGTACAGCCAGCTGCCGTGCCGCCTGCCCCGCATCCGCACATATAAATTCTACATTATCCATTGCATTGCGAACCGCATTTTGCCGCGCATTTTCCACTGCCTCCGGCACGATTTCCACACCAATAACCTGCTTTGCCTGCTCCGCAAGTGTCAGCGTGATTGTCCCGGCACCGCAGTACAGATCGATAACGGTCTCTTGCCCTGTCAATCCCGCAAATTCCACTGCGCAAGCATATAACCGTTCAGCCTGCGCATGATTGACCTGATAAAACGCCTCTGGTGAGAGCAAAAATGAATGTCCGCACAGCCGATCCTCGAGCATCGGTTCGCCCCACAGCACATCTGTGCGGTCACCCAAAATGACATTATCCCCGCGCTGATTATGGTTGAGCAAAACACCGGTCAATGACGGCTCGGCCTCCCGCAAGCGGCGCACCAGTTCATCCAGCGCGGGCATCTTACGCGTTGCCGCAATCAGCGTCAACTGACTTTCGCCGCTCTTTTCGCCCACACGGACATAAATATGCCGTATAGTGCCGCGCTTAGCGGCATAGTCATACGGCGGCACATCAAATTCCTGCATCCATTGCCGCACGACGGCCGCGATATGGTCAGCCGTTTCCGACTGAATCAGGCATCGCTCCACCGGCACAATATCATGGCTGCGCGGGCGGTAGAATCCGGTGACAATATTGCCGTCCGCATCCCGCCCGACCGGATATTGCGCCTTGTTGCGGTAGTGCTCGGTCGTAGGGGCACCCGTGATACCTTGAAGCACAGCGCCATCCTGTCCGCCAATACGGGTGAGTGCATCGCGCACCTTTTTTTCCTTGGCGCGCAGTTCCTCCTCATACGTGATATGTTGATAACAGCAGCCGCCACACTTATCCGCGACCGGACATATCGGACGGATCCGCGCGCCCGACGGCACAACCAGCTTTTCCAGCCGTGCATACGCCACGTTTTTTGTGAGTTTCACGATGCGCACATCGCACTGATCGCCTACTGCCGTACGCGGCACGAACACCGCGCGGCCGTCAATTTTACCGATTCCGGTTCCATCCGCCGTGTAATCGACAATTTGGCAGCGATAAATTTTATTTTTGACAAGCTCCATTTTGTGGCGCTCCTTTTCCCATATTATCCGTATTATATCACGTCCGCAGCACATACTGCAATCGGAAAGGAGCGAACACACATGAAACACGATAAACGGAAGTATGTATCAGCCGACGTGCCCTTTTCCTTTCTCAGCGCCATGGGACACGACACGCGCGCGATGGAGCGGTTCTTCGAACTGCCTCACACATCACGCGAAACGCTGACCGATGCCGTCTGCGTATCCGACGATCCGGATACGCGCGCGGAACAAGCACTCAAGTCGCTGGCCAATGGCGGCGAGGGCTACTTCGATCAATACTGAGAAAGCAGAAAAGCGTCCATGCGGACGCTTTTCTGAGTTTTGTTGGTTTTTTCTCAAAATTTATCATTTTTCGCAGTTTACGACGCGATAATCTCCTGTGCCATCTGGAACAGTTCATCGGCTGTCATATCAAGGTCAAAGCCGCTGAGCGTGTAAGACACGCCATCCTTCTCCCAGCAGAGGAACTGGTACTGCTGCACGGTTACTTCATTTGCGCCGTAACCAATCTGCAAATCCCCAGCTTCCATCGCTGCCTGCTCCTCGGCAGTCGGCTCGTAGTCCGTGGGCACTGCTTTGTAGTCGTCTGCACTGTACTGCACGGTTACGCCGTCAATCGCGCGCGTATCGTCAAAGCGGCTGGTGTCCACGGTCGTACCGTCGTCTTTTGCTTCGCCGACGCCCAGATTTATGGTCACGCCATCCCGCTGATAGTCCGCGTCGATATTCGTCCACTCACGCAACACGTTGCCGTCCTCATCCTTTTCGCCGCCATACACATGCACAGCATTTTCAAACACAAAACCGTTTGAAAACGACTCCGGCACCTTGGCGCCGTCAACCAATTCGGCCTGCGTCTCCTCGTAGTTCATGCGCTCATTCGACCATGAACTGCCAAATGTATAGGCCACAATACCGTTGCCCGCTACTGCGCCCGTGACGGCTACTGCCGCCACCAGCGCAACCGCTGCCAAGCGTTTGACAAACGGGCAGCGCACCTTGCGCGGCACCGCTCCGCTTTTCAGCGCAACATCAATACGGGTCTTGAGCGTGTCGGGGGCCTGCATCCCCTCTGCGCACCGGTTCAGCATATTCTGCATCTCGCGTTCCATCTTCATCTCATCCATGTGTCACAGCCTCCTCCGGCTTTTCGTCTTTTTCGGTCAGCGCCTGCCGCAGATGGCGGCGGGCGGAAAACAGGCGGGATTTGACCGTACCCTCAGTCACGCCGAGTGTGCGCGCAATCTCCTTGACCGGCCGGTTGTCGAAATAATACAGCACCAGCACGGTGCGACGTTTTTCGTCAAGTGCGTACATTGCTTCATACAGCCGCCGCTGTTCATCGGTTCGCAGCACGGCAGACAGCGCGCTTTCGCCCTCACCGGTCTCGAAAAACTCCGACACCGGTGTTTCACGTTTGCCCTTGCGGCAGTATTTCCACGCCGCACGCGACAGCGTTCTGAGTAGCCAAGGGCGAAATTTTGAACCGTCCTTAAGCGACCCAATCGACCGCACACAGGTCACAAACGCCTCTTGTGTCAAATCCTCCCCGTCCGCACGGTTTCCGGTAATCAAGCAGGCAATCCGGTAGGCATCGTTTTTATAACGCTCATACAATTCATCGAACGCCTGCATGTCGCCCTGCTGCATCCGTCGGACAAGTTGTTCATCGGTCATAACTTTGCTCCTTTGTGTTTTGGTGCACCTGTCAATAAGAGCCTATCGGCGGCATTTTGGTTCATAAATTTTCTCACCGCCTGTTTGAAAGGCCTTCCAGTATTAAGAGCCGTTTCCGGGTAATTTGGTTCAAAAAATATTAAACAAATCCCCCTTGGTTTGGCGGTTGTGTTTTATCAACCCATCCCCTATACTGTTACTATACTGCAAACAGTGCCGGGAGGGGAGTCTCATGGACAAGCAGGATTTTTTTGACGGAACCGTATTCGACGCATGGCGCTGGTTCGGCGCCCACATCAAAGAGCAATCGACCATTTTTCGGGTTTTTGCACCAAATGCCGCCAAAATCACGCTTACAGGCGCGTTTAACGACTGGAAAGAAAACGAACTGACACAGGATGGCCGCAGCGGTTTCTGGGAGGTCTCCCTGCCGAACGCCCATGCCGGGCAGTACTACAAGTACCGCATTACCTCCCACAGCGGCATGGTGGTTGAGCACTGCGACCCTTATGGCTTTGCTATGGAACTGCGTCCGGGCTGCTGCTCGATCATCACCGACCCGGATGAGTACCACTTTACTGATACGGACTGGATGTCCTCTCGCACAGCCGCACTCGATGCGCCGCTGAATATTTACGAGCTGCACCTCGGCTCTTGGAAACGCAATCCCGCAGACGAAAACGGCTGGTATCGCTATGACGAAATAGCAGACCTGCTCATTCCCTATCTGTGCGAAAACGGCTTCACACACGTGGAGTTTCTGCCTCTGTCCGAGCATCCGTTTGATGGCTCATGGGGTTATCAGAACACCGGTTTCTTCGCACCGACCTCGCGCTATGGCTCACCCGCACAGCTCAAAATGCTGATTGACCGGCTGCATCACGCAGGCATTGGCGCTATCATGGACTTTGTTCCTGTCCACTTCGCGGTGGATGGCTATGGCCTTGCACAGTTTGATGGGACGCCGCTTTACGAATACCCCCACCCCGATGTGGGGGAAAGCGAGTGGGGAAGCTGTAATTTCATTCATTCCCGCCGCGAGGTTCGCTGCTTTTTGCAGTCCGCTGCGAATTATTGGCTGGAAGAGTTCCATTTTGATGGCCTGCTCATGGATGCCGTCAGCCGCCTCATCTACTGGCAGGGCGACCCTGCGCGCGGTGTGAACGGCGAAACGCTGAACTTCTTGAAGCAAATGAACGCCGGACTCAAAGCCCGGCACCCCTCTGCACTGCTCATAGCCGAGGACTCGACTACGTTTCCGGGCGTCACCCGCCCTGTATCCCGGGGTGGATTAGGCTTTGATTATAAGTGGGATCTTGGCTGGATGCACGATACGCTGACCTATATGCAGACCCCGCCGGACAAGCGCGCTGAGCGGCGTGGCCAACTGCTGTTTTCCATGAAATATTTTCCGAATGAGCATTACCTTCTGCCACTTTCGCACGACGAGGTCGTACACGGCAAGGCCGCGATTGTGCAAAAGATGTGGGGTGCCGACCTAACCGACAAGTACGCGCAAGCGCGTGCGTTCTATCTTTACATGTTTGCACATCCAGGCAAAAAACTGAACTTCATGGGCAACGAACTTGGTCTGCGCGTCGAATGGAGCGAGGCCGCCGAGCCGGACTGGACGTATTCGGGCGGCCCGTTTCATGTATTTTTCCGCTCGCTGAGCCAAGTCTACCGCGCACATCCTGCGCTGCACACGGACTATATGCCGGATTCCTTCCGCTGGTTGCCCACTGCACCTGATGCGCCCTGCGTGTTCGCATGGGAACGCCGCAGCGCAGGCGAGCATCTGGTCGCGGTCTGCAACTTCTCGGATAAGCCGTATACCTTTTCTGCTCCCCTGCCCAACGCGGCAATCCTGCTGAACACTGACTGGGCGCATTTCGGCGGACAATTCAAAGAAAACCATCCTTCATGGGGACAAAACCCCGATATTTTTACCGTTACCCTTACAAAGTTCAGCGCTATTCTGCTTGAAATCGATAAAAATGAAATCGCTCATTAAAACGATCACAACGAAAAAAGGCCGCAAAAACCAGCCTGAGACAGGAAAACAAAACTAAATCAATATGTTTCTAGGCAGCGGTCAAACAGGTTTCGTCAAACTTTCAAACTAAAAAGGCATAATCAAAGACAAAGGGATAGGTTTTCTCACATTCGAGATCACCTATCCCTTTTCCTTTCGCAATTGACCTAGAACCAAACTAAATATCCTCGATATTCTGCTTCTTCGTTGCATCTGTTTACCTCCTGTTGAAACTTATTCCGCTCAATGTGTAGTTCGGATGGCCTCGTGGTGTAATTGTCATTCTTGAAATTTCCTCCTTATACTAAGAGGAGGTGTGATGCCTAAACATCACACCTCTCTAGTTTGACTTTGTAGCCTAAAGGGATAGTGTTACCATTACTGGCACATTTCCCAGTAGTCTCCGTTATAATCAAAGAATACATTCTTATCACCAACCTTGCCAGTGGTAAGGTTGCCATGAATGTCTGCTACCATTCCCTCAGTTGGATTGGAAACCTTCTCGAGCTTCTCCATACCTGCACCCTGAATCATAGCCCATTCAGCTTCCCAGAAAACGTAGTCGCCCTTTTGCAAGTACTGGCCACCCATATTATCATAATAGTCGGTGGGAGCTGTCGAACCAACTTTAATTGTTGCACCAGTGATTGGAGAAGCGACGCCAAGGTAAATACCACCCTTGCCTTCACCACCTAAACCAAGCACTCCGGTTTCAGGATCACGCTCTACCTTAACACCATTTATGGTCATACCCTCTGCCGGATAAATCATTCCAGTATAAGAACCTACATTACTACCATCTGGCAACTCATAAATGCCCTCTGGCATTTCAACAGCGGTATCATCATCCTCGAGAGTCACTTCCTTGCGCTTGCTCGAATCTACTACTCGGTTAATAATTGCCGCAGCTTCCGCGCGAATGATAGTATCGTTTGGTTTGAACGTGCCGTATTTA
>NZ_JBQKJP010000039.1:0-28682 GCF_052117205.1 Candidatus Agathobaculum pullicola
GGATACACCTGCCAGGTACATTTCAATAAGAGCCTCTTCCACACTGCTCTCCCGGCGGCGATACCGTTCAATGATGGCAGTTTCAAAGGAGATTCCCTTGAGCTTAGGTACCTTGAGAGTGACATCCCCGGAAGTGGTGGTGAGGTTTCGGTTGTAGTGGCCGCTACGGTATCCTTGGCGCTGCTCATTACGCTCGTACCGGGCCGCCTGGGTTACCTTCTCCGCCTCGGCCTCCAGAAGCTCGTTGAGTGTTTCCTCTACGCTGCCACGCACCAGTTCTTTGAGCTGCCCCTTGATAACTTCCTCGTTTAGCTGTACAATCTTCTCGGACATGGTTTGCTTTCTCCCTTCGAATGGTGTGTCGCGACTTCATTTTACCAGAGATCTGCAAACCATGTCTTTTTTGTTTTTGCGAAACTTATTCTACCTGACCCTTTTCTCGTTTCCAAAAGAATGTCCTGCTCAGGAATCTTCCGGCGATCTGGCACCTCAAAGGCTCCAATGCAGTTGTAGTGGATCGTCACCCGCTGATTGGTAACACCGTCCTCCTTGACCGCAGGATAGACCTCGATGTACTGAATGAGTTCGGCAACCATGCGCTTGGTGATGGTGGTGGCGTCGGTGTAGCGGCGTACCGTTTCCAAGAAGGTGTCCACATCCATCCGCTTATCTTCCAGCTTTTTCAGTTCCAGCCGCAGGGCCTTGATTTTCTTGGCGTTTTCGCCCTGTTCCTGCTCATACCGTTTGGACATTTTGGCAAACCGGGCATCGTCGATCTTGCCGGACACATTGTCCTCATAGAGCCGTTCAAAGAGCATATCCAGCTCCTTGTCCCGAGCCAGCAGCCCGTCCAGCTCCCGCTTCTTGCGTGCCCTGTCATTTTCCGCTACTTTGGCGGAGCGGCCTACCATCGCCTTAATGAAGTCGTTTTCATACTCATTGGCGAAACAGGCCAGACGGTGCACCTCATAAAGCACTACCTGCTCCAAGAAGTCCAGCCGGATATAGTGGGTAGACGAGCATTTGCGGAGCCCGGAATTGTGGTTGCGACAACTGAAAAACTTGATGTCGTGGTTGCCCTGGTTAAAATGGAAGTTCAAATTGCCGCCGCACTCCGGGCATTTCAGATAGCCGCAAAAGGCGCTGGACTCCTGTGTGACGGTAGGCCGCCTGCGCCGGGTGGTTTGAAGGCTTTGTACCTTTTCCAAAGTCACACGGTCAATGATTGGCTCATGGACATTTAGGAAGATTGCCCGGTTTTCCTCCGGGTTTTCAATCCGGTGCTTCATCTTGTAGGACTTGGAGTAGGTTTTGAAATTGATCACATCGCCGAAGTATTCCTGTAAGGCGAGGATTTTCTTGACGGTGGTGTGGTTCCACTTGGTAGGCCCCAGCGTGCTTTTAGAGCCGCCCTTGCTGGTTCGATAGGCCGAGGGGTTCAGCGCCCCCCATCGTCCCCAGCGCCGTGGCGATCTGCAAGGGGCCGTTGCCCTCCAAGGCCAGACGGTAGATGCAGCGCACCACCTCGGCAGCCTCCGGGTCAATCACCCAAAACCGGGGATCTTCCAGGTTCTTTATGTAGCCATAGGGCGGCGGCGAAAGCGGAATCCCGGCGTTGCCTTTCATCTTGTTGACAATCCGGCGCTTCTTGGAGATGTCCTTGGCGTAGTACTCATTCATAATGTTCTTGAACGGGGTGAAATCATCCTCACCCTCGTCGCTGTCCACGCCATCGGACACAGCCACCAACCGCACATCGTGGAGCGGGAAAAATTCCTCGGTGAGCTTGCCCACCTCAATGTAGTTCCGGCCCAGCCGGGAGAGGTCTTTCACGAACACCGCCGAGATGTACCCGGCCTCGATTGCGGCGATCATTTTCTGAAAGCCGGGGCGCTTCATGGTGGTTCCGGTGATGCCGTCATCCACAAAAAAGATAGTGTCTGTATAACCTTTGTCCTTGGCGGCCTTTTGAAGTATTTTCTTTTGATTGGCAATGCTGTTACTTTCACCGTCCAGCGCGTCCTCTTGGGACAGGCGGGCGTATAAAGCGGTAATGTTGTCGGGATAAGTGGTGTTTGCTGTCATGGTTCATTCCTCCTGTAATGAACGCCCCACAAACAGGTTGCTGTCTTTATTATACTGCGGTTTGTCCTTCTTTGTCAGCAGATGTGGCAATGGCTTCCGAGCCAATGAGCCGCACCATTTTGTCATAGAGCGGTTCCGTCCCACCACAGGAAGTATGTACTTCATAGACCGTCCCGCCAATCTTATACCAGACGGTTTCTTGCAGCGGATTTCCCCGTTTTGGTAAATAATCGCTCTCTTTCTGGCTTCGTTTCTTTTCCATTCCATTCCTGTCCTTTCCGGCGAAGTCACAACAGAGCAAGCATAGGAAGTGTGGCTACACTTCCACAAAATCTCCGTTTCCGGCCTGCTGCCGGAGCGGAGATTTTTGTTTGTTGGCGGTTTCCCAAACCCTTGTTTTTTGCTTCGCTAATACTACGCTTGAAAGGACGGAAACTGCCCGCAAAATGAAAACTTTTAATTTTCATTCCGTTTCTTGTATCGTTCTTTTGCAAGAACTATAATACCACTATCGGTATGGATTATATGACGGTCAAAGAGGCAAGCGAAAAATGGGGCGTGACCCCTCGACGGGTAAACTATTATTGCGCCGGTGGCCGTATTCCCAGATGGCTACAATCTGTCTGCTCCCGCAAGACGCAGAAAAGCCTATGGATGTTCATACCAAAGACTTCCGGAAAATAGATAAATAATTGAAAAATGATTGCTATATTTGCTGTCAGGAGATGAGTGTGATGAGTGCAAAGATACTGATTGCTGACGATGAAAGCGATATTGTTTCCATGCTTGGCAGTTTTTTTGAGAGCAAGGGGTTTCGTGTCCTGCCTGCTTCCAATGGCGCAGACGCCCTAAAACAAGTAGAAAAGCAGCCGGATATTATTTTGCTTGACATCAATATGCCCGGGACAGATGGTTTGGAGGTCTGTCAGCGTATTCGGAATCACATAGCCTGCCCGATCCTTTTTCTAACTGCCCGAATTGAAGATGCAGACAAGGTAAAAGGCTTTGCCGTTGGCGGTGATGATTACATTGTGAAGCCCTTTTCTCTGGTAGAGCTTGAAGCGCGGGTGCGCGCACACCTGCGCCGGGAAGCGCGACATAACTTTGAAGCGCAGATCAAGTTCGCTGGCGATTTGACGATTGATTACTCAGAACGCTGTTTGTTCTTTGGCGAGAAGCGTGTTGGCCTTGCGAAAAAGGAATTTGATATTGTGGAACTGCTTTCTCAAAATCCGGGACAGGTCTTTGATAAAGAGCGGATTTATGAGCGCATTTGGGGCTATGACAGTGAAGGTGATAGCAGCGTTGTGGCGGAGCATATCCGCAGAATACGGTCAAAAATCGCGGCATATACCGACCGCATATATATTGAAACGGTTTGGGGGTGCGGGTACAAATGGGTCAAATAAATTGCCATAGGTATGATTTATCTCTCCGAAAAAGCCTTGTTCTCTATGTAATTGCTTTTGTTGTACTCGCAGTCTTTCTTTCTGCAGCGACTTTTTCGATCTGCGGCAGCGCTGCCGAAGGCATTAGAGCATCTTACCCTCCGTCCGGCGAAAAATATTATTTGACGAATGAGCGGGGAGAGCAGTTGGGTGAAGGCACCTACATCGGGACTGAACTCACCCCAATGTCCGAACAGGACGAGCGCACAATTGCTATACTGGAGATGCTTCCCTTAATTGCTGCACCTATTTACTCCGCGTTCTGTATTATCGCTGCTGCGCTGCTGTTTTATAGAAACAGGCTGAAAAAACCTCTCTCTGAACTGCGGACGGCTTCTGAAAAAATAGCGAGCAATGACTTGGACTTTTCAATCGACTACGACAGCAAAGATGAATTGGGGCAACTTTGTGCGTCCTTTGAAATCATGCGGACAACCCTTGCGGACAATTTCTCTAAAATGTGGCGGCAAGTTGAAGAACGAAAAGCACTCAACGCCGCTTTTGCTCACGATTTACGTACCCCTCTGACGGTGCTAAAGGGCTATAATGAAATGCTGCAAACCAGCGAAAATCCCCAAACACAAGAAATTGCAGATACCATGGGAAAGCATATCGCCCGGATGGAAACTTATGTGAGCAGCATGAGCAATCTTAGACGCATGGAGGATACACAGCCGACGTATCAGTTGATTGACTTGCAGTCATTGGTATCTTCTTTGTATGACAGCGCAAAGATCGTATGCACCAAAAACGGGAAGGAATTGATTTTGCAAAATGACATACCCAATTCACAGTTACCCCTTGACAGCGCGTTTGTTTCACAGGTGTGCAATAATCTGATCTCCAACGCGGTTCGGTATGCTTGGACTGCGGTGACAATCTCTTTCGCCTTGCGTGACAACGATTTGCTGCTTTGCGTATCGGACGATGGGAAGTGCTTTGACAAAAGCAGCCTGCAAAAAGCCACCAGCCCCTATTACACGGAGGAAAGCAACCATTCCGAGCATTTTGGACTTGGACTGTATATTTGCAAGCTGCTTTGTGAACACCACAACGGCTATTTGAAGATCGAAAATACTGCATCCGGGGCAAAGGTATCCGCCTACTTCCAATCTCCTGCCCTTGTAGATAAAAAGTAGATATTTCCCCTTTATACTCTTCATAAAAACACATGGAGAGTATTTTTATTGCTCCCTATGGAGAAAGGGGCTTTTTATGGAACTAAAGACAATCGGGCTGACGAAAAAGTTCGGTTACAAAACTGCCGTAGATGGCTTGAATATTACCTTGACAAATGGCGTTTACGGCTTGCTGGGCGCAAATGGCGCAGGGAAAACAACGCTTATGCGTTTGCTCTGTAATATCCAAAATCCCACTTCTGGGAAAATCCTGTTGAATGGCAAAAACATTGTGGGGCTGGGTGAGAAATATCGAACGCTCTTGGGCTACTTGCCCCAGCACTTCGGATATTATCCGGACTTTTCAGCATTTGACTTCCTGCTTTATGTTTCGGCTCTAAAAGGGTTGGACGAGAAGATAGCACGGAAGAAGTCAAAAGAACTGCTGGAAGCAGTAGACTTATCGAAGGAAAGTAAGCACAAAATCAAAACCTTTTCCGGGGGAATGAAGCAGCGTTTGGGGATTGCACAGGCTATGCTCAATGACCCACATATTTTGATTTTGGACGAGCCGACAGCGGGCCTTGACCCGAAAGAGCGTGTCCGTTTCCGCAATTTGATCAGCGCCTTTTCCAAAGACCGCATCGTGATCCTGTCTACGCATATTGTTTCCGATGTGGAGTTTATCGCAGAGGAAATCATTATGATGAAATCCGGGCAAATCATTCACTTTGGGAATCCGCAGGAGATCACTTCTGAAATTGACGGGCAAGTGTGGGAATGCACGGTTCCGACTGCCTATGCAGAAAAATATGCGGCCGCCTACAATACGAGCAATCTGCGGAATACCGGTGAAAACCAGACAATTTTGCGGATCATTGGAGATCGTCCGCCGCTGGAAAATGCGGTAAGGGTGCAGCCCACGTTGGAAAATTTGTACCTGTACTATTTCAAAGGGGGCTGTGAAAAATGAAAAAACTTATTCTTTTTGAACTGCAAAAAATCGTTTCAAAGCGTTTGGCGCTGATTGCTTTGATCGGAATCCTTCTGTTCTCTACCTTGCTTTCCTTTTTCACCTATCAAAACAAATATGCTTTTGACCAAAATATCGGCGAAGGTTCTGGCAAAACAGCGGTAGAAATTGACAAGGAAATTGCAGCAAAGTATGAAGGAATCCTGACAGATGAAAAAGTGCAGCAAATGATGTCTGATTTTGCACCGACATCAGATTTACATGGACTGAATGCAATCTATGTTTATCAAAACGTCATGCAATCGGCAGCCTTTTCACGGTTTTCTGATAAAGACGGAAATTGGAACGGATTAAGTGTTTCTGATGTGTTTGGCAATAAAGAAATCAAAATTGGCTATGTGGACGGTTGGCTTTCCACCAGCCGAAACATAGTGAGAACTTTTGTTGCACTTGCTCTTGCAGTTATCATCATGCTTGCTCCGATTTTCTCCGGCGAGTATGAAGGTGTTGACAACATCATATTGACGAGCAAATACGGCAAAACCAAATGCGCTACTGCAAAGGTTATTGCAGGCATTCTCACCGCCATTCTCACTACCACGCTGATAGCAGCTTTTCACCTTCTTCTTGCTCTTGCCTTTTACGGAGCGGAAGGACTGGATTGCAGTATTCTATTTGCCCCCAGCGATTATGTGGAAGCGTTTATCCCTTTTAATATCACCTGCGGTACGCTGCTCAAATATCAAATCCTGTTGGCGTTTACCTGTACCCTTAGCATTACTGGGATTACACTGTTGATGTCTGCAATCAGTAAAAATCAGATTGTAGCTTTGGTTGCGGCGATGGCAATTTTTCTTTTTCCCGTCTTGCTGCCGATCACGGAAGTAAATCCATTGTTTCGATTGGTCGGGCTTCTTCCCATCTATCATGTTCTGGCCATTTCGCTTCTGTCGGTGGAACAAATGAGCAACGGTATGCTGTATGCGATATGGGCAGTCCCGACAGCACTGCTCTTTTTGGGAATTGGCGCAGTTATCTCTCACCGTATGTTTGCAAAGCACCAAGTTTCATAATAATAAAATCATCAACGATGCGCAAAAGCGCAATAAAATTCGGTTTGATAAAACGGGTATTTGAAAAAAGGATAGAAGCTTTAAGCTTACACCTTTTTTGCACCTGTTTTTCAGCCGTTAAGTTAGTGTGTCTCTGATACTTCCTTATTGGTATGGGGGCGCGGACAAAAAGTTGGACTCGACAAAAAGCAGCCGACAAAACGTATACGAAAGAACAGGAAGAAATTGCGCTGAAAGAGTATGAGCGGTTGGGATCTGTATGTGCGGTAATCCGACGGTTGGGATATCCAAGCAAGTCCACCCTTTACCGATGGTATGAACGCAGCAACGTCGGACTGGAGAATTGGCATGGTCATACAGCAGAGGCTCGCGAAAAAAAACGATCATAAATGCAACACGCCGGATCATCCAAGGCATCCATCAGCCGAATTGAAATATGAGGTGTTACACCGTTGCTTTGAGCTCGGTGAGGATGTAGAATATGTATCAAGAGAAATCGGATATAGCCGTATGAACATATATACATGGCGAAGAAAATATTTGAAATACGGGATGATTGGCCTTATGGCAAAGAGAAAAAGTATTCCAAGAAAACCGTTGCCTCAGGATGATACAAGGCCGCAATCTGAGGAGATGCAGGCACTTCGAGAACAGGTCTGGCACTTACAGTTTGAAGTGGATGTATTGAAGGAGACCCTCACAGTATTAAAAAAGACCCAGGCATCGATCTGACGGCACTCAGAAACCGTGAAAAGGCAGTGATCATCGGCGCCTTGAGGGAGAAATATGCACTGCCGATGCTTCTGACCTACTTTCATATGGCCAGAAGCAGCTACTATTACCAGCAAACTGTTATGAATAAGCTGGACAAATACCTTCCCTTTCGTGCGCAGATCACATCAGTTTTTCGCGAAAACAGAGGGGTATATGGTTATCGCCGTATTCATCTGGCACTAAAGAAGGAAGGTATAACACTCTCTGAAAAAGTAATCCGTTACATTATGAAGGAAGAGGGATTGGCTGTTTTTGTACCCAAGCAGGCAAAATACAGTTCATACTTAGGAGAAATTACCCCGGAAGTGGATAACATTATTTCACGCGATTTTCATGCAAAACAGCCATATGAAAAGTTACTGACCGATATTACGGAGTTTGCGCTTCCGGGTGGAAAATTATATCTCTCGGCAATGGTGGATTGCTTTGATGGAATGGTTATAGGCTGGAAGATTGGCTCCCGTCCCAACGCTGATCTGGTTAACACCATGCTAGATGGGGTGATTGCCAATCTGCCAGATGGCTGTCATCCGACGGTACATTCAGACAGAGGATGCCATTACCGATGGCCCGGATGGATTGAACGGATGAAGGAAGCTGGACTTACCCGATCCATGTCCAAAAAGGGTGTTCTCCTGATAATGCAGCCTGTGAAGGCTTCTTTGGAAGACTGAAAAACGAAATGTTTTATGGACACTCGTGGATAGGAAGATCTCTTGACGATTTTGCCCAAGAACTTGATGACTATATCCATTGGTATAACCGCAAACGTATCAAGCTGTCCTTGATGGACTCAGCCCTATGGAATATAGACAGCATCTTGGATGCGCGGCATAACTTGTCCAACTTTTGTCCGTACCCCCGTCTCACAAAACAGCTTGCTGCCCATAACCACCGCTCCAACAACTTTCCCATGAGGCCTCTGGGTTGGCTTTCTACTTTAGATTTCTCTGTTCAATATGTTTGACAACCCTATAATTTGAGAATTTTTTGCAACCGGCAATTTTGTGATCTAATCCAAAAGCACTGCGAAGTGAACTTCGCAGTGCTTTTTCATCTTATTTAACAAGCATCGGTCCAACTGCATTGATATTACCTGCACCCATTGTCAACACAAGATCGTTCGGTTCTGCTTCCCGACGCAAATAATCCGCAATCTCCTCAAAACTATCCAGCGCAATTGCACCCGGCACTTCCTTTGCTAAATCGGAAGAATAAATTCCAATCGTATTCTGCTCACGAGCCGCATAAATCGGCGCCAACACCGCCTGATCGCACATACGAAGCGCTTCGACAAATTCGGAGAACAACGCCTTTGTACGTGTGTAAGTGTGGGGCTGGAAAGCACACAAGATTCGATCGAAATTCATTTCTTTGGCTGTAGATAAAGTTGCTTTCATCTCACTCGGGTGATGGGCATAATCGTCCACCACGGTTGCACCGTTCGGCATTTTGCCGACCAATTGAAACCGACGCGAAGAACCAGTAAAACGATTTAATCCACGCTCGGCTGCGACACCTGACACGCCCAGAAATTCTGCCGCTGCACAACACGCCAGCGCATTGAGCATATTATGCCGCCCGGGCACAGAGAGTTCTACCTTGGCATAAGGCGCGCCATCCACCAGCACAGTAAAACGATAATAACCGTTAACATCGCTGATATCCACCGCCCGTACATTTGCACCATCATTGAGGCCAAACGTACGAACACTGCGTTCCAGACCATTCACACAGCGCATCGCATTCGGATCATCTCCATTGACAACCACAAGGCCATTCATTGGTGTCAATTCGACAAACGCGCGGAACGAATGGATGATATCATTGATATCCTTGAAAAAGTCCAAATGGTCCTCTTCTACATTGAGCACAACGGCGATCGTTGGCGCAAATGAAAGGAATGAATTACAGTATTCACAGCTTTCCGCTACAAAACAGCCCTTGCCGCCAATGCGTAGCGTACCGCCGATTGCAGGCAGATTGCTGCCAACCATGACGGTTGGGTCCATCTGCGCTTCCATCGTCATCAGCGCCATCATGGAAGTGGACGTAGTCTTGCCGTGCGTACCTGCCAGACATACCACATTTTCATAGTCACGCATCAGGTGGCCCCACGCTTCCGCACGCTCCATTACCGGAACACCAAGCACATGTGCGCGAGCGATTTCCGGATTGTCGTCATGCACAGCGGCCGTTCGCACAATAAGTGACACACCCTCCACATTCTCCGCCCTGTGCTCATAAATGATTTTCGCGCCCAGAGCTTCCAGCCGAGCAGTCACATCGGTTTTCAATCGGTCCGAACCACTTACCGGCACTCCCCAGCTGAGCAGAAGCTCCGCCAACGAGCTCATCGACACACCGCCAATACCAATCAGGTGTATTCTTTCCTTATTCTCAATATAGGGCTTGATAGACAGGGCCATTTCCCCAAAGCCTCCCGTTTTGTACTTTTTGCTGACAGCAGGATATTTCACCGTTCCGCAGCTTTGTATTTATTCTTACCAGACAAGGTATATTATAGTATAGTTTTGTTAAAATGAAAAGAGCCAAACAAACTAAAATCCCTGTTCTGGCTGAAAAGGAGTATTTCATGGAAATCACCGACATTAAATTCCGTCATATCCAACCATCCGGAAAGCTAAAAGCTCTGGTTTCCGTCACCTTTGACGGCGTATTGGCGGTGCATGACATCAAAATTATTGCCGGGCACGACCGACTATTCCTCGCCATGCCATCCCGCCGCATGCCGGACGGACGTTTCCGTGATATTGCGCATCCGGTTGGCGGCGCATTGCGTAAGGCACTGGAGCAGCAGGTGCTCAACGCCTATCTTGCACTCCCCTATGAACAATCCTCCTCTTGCTGACAGTTTGGTTTGCATTTTCCGCGCCGATGCGGTAAAATAACTCTTGAACAAGGAGAGAGACCGGTTATGAGAGTTTTGATTTTATCCGTCACCGCAGGGTATGGTCACCATGCTACCGCCAAAGCAATCGGCGATATGCTGACCAGCAAAGGCGCAGAGGTCCATACACTGGATGTTTATGCCTATATCAGCAATCTGATTAAAAATACCATTGATAAGGGCTATCTGTTTTCGTCCAAACACATGCAGACATTGTACCGTCTGGTATACCAGCTTGCTGAAAACAACGGAGCAAGCTATTTTTCAACCGCTCCCAGCATCATCAATATCATCAACGCGCTGGGAGCTTCCAAATTTGCAAAGGTTCTTGCAGGCTATGCCCCCGACACCATTATTTGTACGCATATTTTCGCAGCGCAAATGGTCGATGAGCTGAAAAAGCGCAAAAAGCTTGATGATATCACTACCATCGGTATTGTGACGGACTACACCCTGCATCCCTATTGGGAAGATGTACCGCGCGTACAGTATATTGTTACAGCAAGCGAATTGCTCACCTTTCGCTGCATTAAGCGCGGCATTCCAGAGCGCCGTATTCTGCCCTTCGGTATTCCCGTGCATCCTAAATTTAACCAAACTTTATCACGAACGGATGCCGCAGCCCAGCTTGACATCAACCCCAATATGCGTACACTGCTTCTCATGGGCGGCAGCATGGGTTATGCCGACCATGTTAAAATTCTGGAAAAGCTGACCTCCATCGGTATTCCTCTCCAACTGCTTGTAGTCTGCGGCAACAACAAAAAAATGCAGCTGCGCGTAGAACAATTCGCCTCCCGTTATGAAGGTGACTGCGTGGTCAAACCGTATGGCTTTGTGCATAACGTCGAGGTGATGATGAGCGCATCCGACTGCATCGTGTCCAAGCCGGGCGGATTGACCGTTTCCGAGGCGCTCGCCAAGAATCTACCCATGTTGCTGGTCGACCCCATCCCCGGACATGAGGAGCGCAATGTAGAGTTCCTTGTGAACAATGGCATGGCAGCACTGATTACCAAGCACTTCCCTATCGATGAAGCTGTGTATGAGTTGTTTCGCAATCCGGTTCGTCTGCAAACCGTGCGTCAAACCATGCAGGCTATTGCACACCCTGACGCAACTGAGCGGCTGGCAGAGTTTGTTCTGCACAACGAATAAATCTTTAATAGACAAAACGGCGAAGGACATTTCCCTATCCTTCGCCGTTTTTCCATTGTGTCCGCCAAATCATTGCATCAAAGGCGCCAAAACTTTGGCCATCAATGCAATCATTTCATGTTTGGGTATCGGCTGCGACCCGGTAATCCATTTTTCTAACATTCCTACAACCCCCATTGCAACAAACCGCGCGATATATACATCCTCCACACTGCGGTATGGTATGCCTTCCAGCCGACATTCTTCTAATACACCGATCAGGTTTTTCCCAAACCCTTCTATGCCGCTGACTTTAATCAGTGCCGTGACAATTTCTCGGTTTTCCTCAAGATAATCCACCGCGCGGCTGAGAACAGGCTGCAGTGTGGCAACCTCACTAGGCCGAAGACCCGCAATCATGCCACGAAAGTCCGCAATCATCTCCGCCTCTATCCGCTCACGCAAATCATATACATCTCGATAATGCGCATAAAATGTTCCACGGTTAATATCTGCCTCTCGCACAACATCGGTTACGGTAATGCTCTGAAAATCCTTTTGCTGCATCAGCCGCGTCAGCGCCTGTCGCAGCAGTTTTTTTGTCCGACGGATACGCTTATCCTCCTGTTGCTGCATGATCCATCCCTCCGCTCTTTTTGCACATAAATGAACATTTTTACATAATAACGTATATTAACATTCATAATAACCGTATTTGATTCTTGTGTATGTTATCCTTATGTTCTATACTATATCACGAAATAAAATTATACACAATATCTATTATCAGGAAAGTTGGTGTTTATTTGAAAAAAGAAGGCCATCGTCCGGTTGACCTAATCATACATAAACGTAAACAGATCGAAAAAATTTTCACTGTGTTGGTTGTGCTCAGCTTGATCTGTATCCCTATGGTTGGTGTCAACTACGATTTAACCAAATACCTGCCGGATTCCTCACCTTCTGCACAGGCACTGGATATCATGCAAAAAGAATTTACCTATCCCGGTATGGGACGGGTGATGTTGCAAGATGTCTCACTATATGAGGCTAAAAATATCAAAGACCGCATCGCCGAAGTTGATGGCGTGGATATGGTCATGTGGTGTGATACCACAACCAACATCTATGGCTCAGACTTGTTTATCGATTATTCCACCATTGAAGACTATTACAAAGACGGCACTGCTTATATGGATGTCATCTTTCTGGAAAAAGACTCTTCCTCGCGTACCCACAAAGCGGTAGCGGACATTGAGCAGATTGTTGGAGACCGCGGACTGGTAGCTGGCTCTGCTGTCTCGGATACCAACCTCGGCCCCACAATCAACGCAGAGGTTGCGCGCGTGATGATGTTAGCTGTTGTCATCATCTTTTTGATTTTGACGCTCACAACAACCTCGTGGTTTGAACCGGTCCTATTTCTGTCCGTGCTGGGTATTGCCATTGTCATCAACATGGGCTCCAACATCATTTTCGGTGAGATTTCCTTCCTTTCCAATGCTGTCGGCGCGGTTTTGCAGCTTGCCTGTTCGATGGACTACTCCATTTTTCTGCTGCATGCCTTTACAGAGGAAAAAGCCAACGGCGTGGAGCCTGAACAAGCCATGGCCAATGCGTTGCGCACCGCCTTTTCTTCCATTGGTGCATCCGGCGCGACCACAATCGTCGGCTTTCTTGCGCTTGCACTCATGCGATTCGGTATCGGTCCGGATATGGGCTTTGTGCTGGCAAAGGGCATCGCACTGAGCTTGCTAACTGTGCTGCTGCTCATGCCTGCGCTGATTTTACGCTTTCAAAACGTCATCGCCAAAACACAACATCGCTCCTTCATCCCTCGTCAGTGGCGCGGATTTGGTGAATTCTCCTATAAACTGCGCAAGCCCGTGCTCGCAGTGATCGCTATTCTTATCATCCCCTGCTATGTTGCGCAGGGCATGGCCGACTTTACTTACGGCAATGAAGCGGTTGCCAACTCCCCCGGCACACCGGTGTATGAAGCTGAACAGCAGATGAATGAAAAATTCGGGCAAAGCAACATGATGCTTGCGCTCATTCCATTGGACGGCAATGTCACGGAAAAGGCTATGTGCGAAGAGATAAACAACCTTCCCTATGTAAAGTATGCGCTTGGCCTTGCCTCTGTCCTGCCGGATGGCATACCGGAGGGATTCCTGCCGGAAAGCGTCACCGGAATGATGCACGGTGAAAACTGGGCGCGCGTCATCATCAATGTCCGATCTGCCGGCGAAAGTGATGCTGCGTTTTCGTATGCAGATGAGATACGCACCATCATCAATCGCTATTATCCGGACGCACAGACCTATCTGGTTGGTGTCACGCCGTCCACGCAGGATATCAAGGATATCATTGTGCCGGATAACCAACTGGTCAATCTGGTTTCCCTACTCGGCGTTGCGCTTGTCGTTGCGATTACCTATAAATCGCTGCTGCTGCCAATTGTCGTACTGATTCCCATTGAATGTGCAGTATTCATCAACACTGCCATGCCTTATATTTACGGACAGCGCACGATGTTCCTTGGATTTATTATTGTCAGCTGCATACAACTGGGCGCAACAATCGACTATTCCATTCTGCTGACCGGCAATTATCTGGATGCCCGCGCGCAGGGCGACAAAAAAGAAGCCGCTATTCGTGCCGTCACCGTCAGCGCAGAATCCATCCTGACTTCCGGCATGATATTGATGACCGTGGCCTACGGACTGTATTTCATGACCTCAGTAGAGGCGGTTTCCGGTTTAGGTCAACTGATCGGGCGCGGCGCACTCATCTCTATGATTCTTGTGCTGTTTTTACTTCCCGGCTGCCTAATGCTGTTTGACCGCTGGATCGTAAAGCCAGACTACGCGCAAAAGAAGCACGCAAAGATGAACCGTATTCGCAGTACCAAGCTGCTTCTGCCTGTACTGAGTGAGCTGCATCAACAGCGCCTGCGGCTGATTACACAGATTCGAGAAAATCGTCGAGCACGGCGTCGGGAGATGCGAAAGAAATTGGCACATCTGCTTTCTTCGCTTCGCCACAAGCCGCAGCATCCGGATAGCCATTTATCACAGCCGAACAACGAGGAGGATACTCACGATGATGAACCATAAATTCCGTCGCCTGACGTCAGCCGCACTGGCGCTTCTGTGCGTGCTGCCGCAAGCGGCCCAAGCCGCCGCACCCACCATCCAAACGGACGAAGCGGTCTATATCAATCTCGATTATTATGGCACGCCTGAAAACACCCGTATCGTGAAGGGAGTCAGTTTAAACGGGCATACCGAGTTTACCGACTACGGCAGTTATTCCGATGTCTACAATATGTCTACGCTCGATGAACCAACGCTAAGCGACGGTGAGGTTTCTTGGGCGCTTGCAGATGACGGTTTGCAGCGGTTCTATTACGAATGTGTTCCGGACACCAACACCACCATCCAGCTGCCCTGGAATTTTGATGTGTCTTACAAGCTCAACGGGGTGCCGGTAGAAGCAGGGAAATGTGCCGGTGCAAACGGTTTGATTGAAATGAACATCCACGCAATGCCTAACGATGCTGCCGGAGAATACTACAAAAACAACATGATGCTGGTTTGCGCCACCGGCATTGACATGAGCAAAGCGCTTTCCATTGACGCCCCCGGTGCGCAGGTGCAGTCAATAGGTACTTATAAAGTTGTAATGTTTATGGGCCTTCCGGGTGAGGAAAGCACATTTACTGTACGCATTGGCTCGGAAGCCTTTGAAAGCATGGGACTTATCCTGTTTATGGCACCTGCTACCCTGTCTTCATTGGATATCCTGTCCGATATGCGGGATATCAAGAATCGGCTGGGCAACTCCGAAGATAGCCTGTACGAAGGCTTAAGCAGCATGCTTGATTCCATGCAGTCCATGAAAAGCGGACTGGGAGCACTTTCAAGCGGTATTTCCGGTATCAATTCTGTGCGCAAACAGTTAATGGATGACCGCGGCACCATCGATCCACAGATCGATGCCGCATTATCCTCTCTGGAAACACTGGCCGGACAAACCGATTCGCTGATTCCCGAACTCAATTCTATGAAAACCACGCTAACCACACTCAGTGCAACCATCAACAGTATGCTGGGCACCGTGCAATCTACCAACGAAGATATCAATTCCTATCAACAGCTTTTGAAAGATTTGGATATCACGCTCGGTAATCTTAACGATCTTGTCAGCGATCTGCAGAACACATCCAGTGATGACCTACTTCATATCCGTCGGCTGCAAACCGCCTTGGAAAACATCAAGCAGGACATCAAGACCCTGCAAACTCATTTCAGTTCACTTCGTGAGAAAGCAGATGCACTTAGTAATCAAATTTCTGCGTTGCAAGCCATTTTGGATGGCAGCGGTCTGAGTGAACCGCTATCTTCCCTACTTTCCTCTCTCCTAAACAGTGCCTCTGCCTCTCTTTCCGCTATTAAACAAAGCATCAAGGCACTGGAAAACATACTCTCCGATACCAACAGACTTCTCGAAACATCAGATTCCGCACTCAATGGTCTGGAGCAAATCAGCGATCTGCTGGATAACTATGATGGTCTGCCGCAGGATCTGATTGGAGAAGGCGAGGAACTCACTGTTTTGGCAGACCAAACACTCGAGCGAGTGCATCAGCTGATCGCGGATATTCCCGCGCTTTCCTCTGCTCTGGACCAGATAACCGAAACCACAAATGTCGCTGCCGAAAAATGCTCCGATTTGATGGTCGCTCTGACGAAGACTCTCACATCCGCCAACGATTTGCTGCAATCGGCAACAGACAATCTGCGCACGATGCGTGACAAGTCAGATGCCAGCCTGCAAACATCCTTGGATAGTCTCATCGACATACTCAATCGAGCATCCTCATCCAGCAGTTCATCCAATCTGCAAAATGCCAATAATTCTATTCACAGTGCAATTAACGATGCAGAAAAAGATTTGGAAGAGGACACCAACATACTGAACATCGATGCCAAAGCGGAATTACAATCCGTCACCTCATCCCAAAACCCAACCCCATCCAGCCTGCAATTTATCCTACGCACGCAGGAAATATCCGCCCCTTCCGCTCCAGCGGCCGCGATGGCAGATGCCTCTGATGACAGCCAAGGTGTTCTTTCCCGCATCGCAAATATCTTCAAAAAACTCTTTTACGCCGTCTATGGCGTATTCGCTTCGGAAAATACATAGCAAAAGCGCCGCGTTCCATGGAACGCGGCGCTTTTATCAATCGTCTGCTTTATCTGCTACTTTCTCGACCTGTGTCAGATACTTTTGCTGATAATAACGCAGCTTCTCTGCAAACTGAGGCGTAGACTTATATTCCTGCTTGGCATAGGCATGTGTGTCAAATTCCTCCGCGCCTTCGCCGAGCTGAATGGTATAAATCGCAATGTTGGAGCAATGGTCGCCTATTTTTTCCAAGTCGTGCACAATGTCAAGGAAGTGAATACCGGTTTGCATTGTACACTCACTTCGGCCCAATCTCTCAATATGACGGCTCTTGAGACGTTCCTTGAGCGTATCTACCACCTCTTCAACCGGCTCCACTGTTCTGGCAACCGATACCGAACGTGTTACATAGCCTTCCACCGTCAGGTCAAGCGCTTCACCGACCGCACTGCACATTGCGCGCAGCTCCTGCATCGCTGCCGGCGAGAACGACATATCACCCTGCCGGAACTCATCCACCCTGCCGAAAATATTCTGCGCATAGTCGCCGATTTTTTCGAAGTCAGAAAGTGAATGCATCATCTCAGCCAACTGCCGACGCTGATCCACCGAACGAATATTATGGATATTCGTGAGATAGCGACCAATCTCTACTTCCGCACGATCCAAAAAGCTCTCATTCTCACGGAAAACATCCTCTTTCGGCATACCTTCTCCAAACAATGGTTCGGTTGCCAAATGGAAATTCTGCTTGGCGGCATCTCCCATATCGGCAATGCACCGCTGCGCCTGCTCAAGCGCAAGCGACGGCGTGGTCAAAAAGCGCGGCTCAAGCTTGGAGAGCGGATCCTCCTGCACCTCTCCGGAGGGCACGCTCCATGTGGCCAATTTTACCAGCACTCCGGTAAAAGGCAGGAACAGAATCGTGCAGGTGACATTAAACAGCGTATGGAAATTTGCAATACCGCCCTTGTCAATCGCAGAGTTCCAGAAGGAAAATCCGACAGTATACTCAATCGCATAAACCGCGATCAGGAACACAATGGAACCAATCAGATTAAAATAAAAGTGAACCATCGCTGTACGGCGTGCGTTTTTCGATCCTCCCAACGAGGACAGAAAAGCGGTGATACAGGTTCCGATATTTTGTCCCAAAATGATGGGAATTGCTGCCGAATAAGTGATTGCTCCCGTGGTAGACAGCGCCTGCAAAATACCAACCGACGCCGAGGAGGACTGAATAATTGCGGTGACACCTGCGCCAACCAACACACCCAAAACCGGATTTGCAATCGTTGCAAACAGCTGTGCAAACTGCGGCAAATCAGCAAGCGGCGCAACCGAACTCTCCATCACCGACATACCGATAAACAGAATACCGAAACCGGAAAAAATATCCGCGATATCGCGTGTGCGGCGTTTTTTTGCCAGCATCATAATAATAACGCCCGCAAGTACAATCAGGTAAGCCAAATTTTTCGGCTTAAGCATCTGCATAAGCAGATTTTCGCTCACCGCTCCGCCGCTGTCCAGACGCAGGATTTGCGCTGTAATAGTCGTACCAATGTTCGCGCCCAAAATCACGCCAACGGACTGCCTCAGCGACATAATGCCCGCATTAACAAAACCGACTACCATAACGGTCGTCGCCGATGATGACTGGATCACCATCGTTACCACCATGCCCATCAGCAACGCCTTGAACACGTTTCCGGTCATTTTTTCCAGTGTCTTTTCCAATTTAGAGCCTGCGGCGCGCTCCAGACCCTTTCCCATTGTCGTCATGCCGTAGATGAACAGTGCCAAACCGCCAATCAACTGCACAATGGACAGCACGTTAAAGTCCATGGGTTTCCTCCGTTTCACATCTCTCTTACAAATCTCTGATGTTCCCCATACATTTCCCAGTATACTGTTTTCACTATTCTATGTCAACGATAAAAACTTTCTATGGAGGGATATTTTGTGAAAGCCCCGTTAATATTGATTTCCAGCGGACGTTTTATGGACACTTTGTCCATGAGCCGCCGCCAATCCGAATTATATGCCGCCTGCCTGTCCGCTGTCGGCGGTGCTGGTGTGCTATATAGCGGCACCTCCGCTGCTCCATTGGCGACGCGTTGTGACGGCTTGCTGCTGGCAGGCGGCGGCGATATTCATCCTGCCCGATACGGGCAGACATGTATCTGCGACCGACTATCCATCGATCTTGTTCGCGATACGGAGGAACAGGCATTGTTCGATGCTTTTTTTGCGCGCGGAAAACCTGTATTAGGTATCTGCCGTGGAATGCAGGCCATCAATGTCTTTCTCGGCGGCACCCTGCTGCAACACGCAGGCGACCACGCAAACTGCTGTCATACCATTCGCTGCACTGGCTGGCTCGCTGAACAAATTGGAGAAAATACAGTGGTCAACAGCTATCATCACCAGATTGTTGACCGCATCGCAAACACGTTGACAGCCGTTGCCCATGCACCGGACAAATCGGTGGAAGCGCTTGTCCATCCTTCTGCGGCCCTGCTTGGTGTGCAGTGGCATCCTGAGCGTATGGTGCCATCAGTATGTGAAGATGTAGCAGAGGTCAATCACCTTCCCCTGTTTTCCTGGCTGTGCGCACATTGCTAATACCAGTTTCCGAAACAGAAAAGGAGCGGGACAATTCCCCGCTCCCTTTTGTCCGTTATGTAATTTCACCGGTTGAGCAACCAAATTGCTGCATTAAGATACGCCGCGAACAGCAGCCACAACATGTATGGCACCAGCAACCATGCGGCGGTCGGACTGATTTTCCGAAAAGCTGCAATCGTTGCCGCCACCAACGCTATAAGCAGTACAAGCCATATGAGCGCAATACCGTACAAACCTGCGTTGAAAAATAGCAACGGCCAAACAAAATTAGCGGCAAGCTGCGCGCCGTACCATGTCAGTGCCCGCTTTTTCTCCTCTTGTGGTACGTCAGCCTTCCAAACCAACACACTGGCAATACCCATCAGCAGATACAATACCGCCCAGACTACCGGAAATACCCACGGCGGCGGTGCGAGTGGCGGCTGTACCAACGCGCCGTATGTGGCCATGCTCCCCATGGTCAGTCGACCAGCCAAACCGCCAACCGCTAACGGAAGTGCAATGCCTATTATCCAAACCCACAACACTGCTCTCCCTCCCTTTATAGTCAGGATATGGTCTGCCGCGCGTTTTTATGCTTGGGAAGTACTTTATAAAAAGCCGAGCAGCAACTCCTCTTCGGTCAGCGCTTGTCCGCAGCGTCGCCATCCTGCAGAGGGAGCATCTTTGCGCCGCAGTTCGAGCGGCTTTTTCTATCTTCGGGAGAAGATTGGTTGCAATATTCACACAATGGCATTATTACAGCTCCTTTTTCTGATAGGTATGCACACTGACGGCATAGCAGATCGCATAAATCGCAAGGCACGCGAACAGCGCAACCACCATCGGCAGTCCGATCGGTGCCGTCTCAATCTGATTGACCCCCTGTTTAATCCTATCCACTATGCCAGGGATAATACCGAACTTGACAATTCCCGCCATCGCCAGAATGGGTATCCAGACAACTGCGATCAGGATATACCGCGACTTCTCCACGCCGAATTTAAACGTCACCGCGAACATCAACCCCATCAGCAGCAGCGAGATCAACTCGCCTCCAAACAGACTGAGCATGTTTTCCATCATTGATGTTGATGGATCAACCAGCGAATAGACTACCGTCATTGCTACGGCCAGCACAAACAGTGCCACATTGACCAACAGTCCCATCAGATACTTGCTTCTAACCACTTCGTGCCGTAAAATCGGCAGCGACAGGCTGAGTTTATCCCAGCCATAGGCCTGATCCGAGGCGCACAGCGTTGCCGGTAACATGATGCTCAGCATAGCAACAATCAGGATGAAAAACATCGGGCCGCTCCATGCAAAAGCGGCGAACGCAAACACCACCAGAATGAACAGCATTGACCGGATTGACTGTCGAAAATTTATCCAGTCCGCATACAGCATTGCTTTCATCTTGCATCCTCTCCTCTGGTCAAAAACAGCATCATCTGCTCAATATTGACTGGCTCGACCGGCCAGTTAGTCGGCACACCATCACGGCGCACCAGCGCTTGGCATCCAAATTCTCCTATACGTTTGCCGCACACCGAAGACGGGTTGAGTGCGGCAAGTTGCTCTGCTGTGTAATGCAGCACACCATAGGTATCCAATATCACATCGCGCGGCTCAGATAAAACAATCCGTCCCTCATGAATGAACGTAATATAATCCGCAATTTTGTCCAGATCGCTTGTAATATGGCTGGACAGCAGGATCGAGTGCCCTTCATCCTGCATGAAGTCATAAAACAAGTCGAGAACCTCGTCGCGCACGACCGGATCAAGACCGCTGGTTGGCTCATCCATGAGAAGCAGCTCTGCATCATGCGACATCGCGGCGGCAATATTGACTTTCATTCGCATGCCTTTGGAATAGTCCTTGATTTTTTTACCTGCATCGATGCCAAACCGTTTTAAAAAACCGAAAAACTGCTCCGAATGCCAGTTTTGATATGCTTTTCCCATCAGCACATCTACCTGATGCGCATTCATCGTGTTGAGAAAGCAGCCATCTTCAAGCACCACGCCGATGCGTTCCTTGACTGCGCGTTCATCTACAATATTGTCCTGCCCCAGCAACCGGATGCTGCCCGCATCACGATGAATCAAATTTAAAATCGCTTTGATGGTTGTTGTCTTGCCTGCACCATTTTCTCCAATGAATCCCATCACACAGCCGCTTGGCAGTATAAACGAAACATCTTTTAGCCCAAATCCCTCATATTGCTTACACAGGCCGGCAATCTCCAATGCCTTTTCCATCAGATCCCCTCCTCAAATATCGCAGCCGCAATCTCAAGAAATTCATCCTTTTCCAGACTGCCCAAATGTGCGGCTTTTGCTGCTTCTTCCAGATATGTCTCTACCCGGCGAAGTTGTTCCTCGCGCAGCAGCTCCACTCTCACTGGGGCCACAAAACTACCGCGACCAGTCTGGCTGATGATGAACCCTTCCCTCTCCAGTTCTTCATACGCACGCTTGGTCGTAATGACGCTGATGCGCAGTTCCTTCGCCAGTAAGCGCATGGACGGCAACGCTTCACCCGATTTCAGTTCTCCGCCAACAATTTTAGCCTTGATTTGCCGTGCAATTTGCTCATAAATTGGTGTGCCATCCATATTCGACAGGACGATCTCCATTGCATCCTCCCCTCTCATATCGTATATACTCATTATATACAATATTAACAGTATGTCAACCCCTTGACAAAATTTTAAGCAAAAAAAGACGATCCGGCATCTACCGAATCGTCTTTCTTCTCTTTTTTAATACTGAATCGCAAAGGTTATTTGGACTTTGAACAAATCGCCATCGACAGAAACCATGAACGTACCACCGCAGGCTTCAGCATAACTTTTTGCGATCGCAAGGCCGAGTCCGCTCCCCTCGGTTGAGCGCGCCGCATCCCCGCGCACAAACCGCTCGGTGATCTCACTTGCATCAAAGTCCATGGCGTAGTTGGCAATGTTTTTCAGTTCAATCACTGCATTGCCGTCCTGTTCCGCAACGGATACAAACACACGCGTACCAGGCATCGCATATTTCACACAATTTCCAATCAGATTTTCCATCACGCGAGACATTTTCTTACCGTCCGCCCAAATCGGTATCTCATGCTCCGGGATATCGACTTTGAGTGTCAGCTTACCCTCGATAATCGCTTTATCCTGCTCACCCAATGCCTGCCGCACGAGTGTGCAGGCATCCAACCGCTCGCGGATAATCTGCTCTGCCCCCGACTGCACTTTAGAAATGTCAAACAGATCGCTCGTCAGGTTTTTGAGCCGCATCCCCTTCTGGTGAATGATTTTGGCATAATCGTTGGCTTCTTCCGGGGTCAGGTGCTCCTGACAGAGTAGATCGGAATAATTGAGAATCGAGGTCAACGGCGTTTTCAGGTCATGGCTGACGTTGGTGATGAGTTCACTTTTCATCCGCTCGGCGCGCACCTCGTTTTGCAAGGCAAGCTGCATGCCATCGCCCAACGAGTTGATGTCATCCGCCATCGAGGCAAAAACACCCTCGGGCATGTCGATAAGCTTATAACTCAAATCGCCGCTGCGCAGGCGCTTGAGCGCATCCACAACACGGTCAAAGCCGTCAATTCGCTTGAGCAAAAACCAAGCCGATACAGTGAACCATGCAATTCCAAGCAACAGCGGTGTCCACTCGCCGTCTATGCCGAACCACGTCGCAATGATCGCCAGAAGCGCACTGTATCCAAAAAAAACCAACAATACATTGCGGGTCTTGTAACTCTTGAACGCTTTGCGCCATAGATTCCCTTTACCTTGTCCTACACCATGCCGAACATTGCGAAGCAGATTGATTACCCAGCGGCAAAACCGAATTATTGTACGCCAGCACCAGCGAATCGCCCGCAGAATGAAGGAACGCTCGACAAACGTGCGATTTTTCATGTTGCGCACGAGCGAAAGAATCAGCTCCATCACCAACGCGAATGCACAGACCAGCAAAGCAGTGAGTAGCTTGGTCATTATCTCTATTGTACCGCTGTTATTACTGTAAAATACCATATCCAATCCAACGAATACCAATGCCGCTGTGCCAACCACTGTACCGCCAATCAGCAGCAAATTTAGTTCTACAAACATTCGGTCGATCAGCACCAGATGTACTTCGTCATCTTCCGGCCGGCGGCCGGTGACAAACAGCAGATAAATAAACGCTATGAGCGCGACAAAAAACGCAGCGATACTCCGGGTCACCGCCCCGTTAAAAATATTGCGACCCTGTTCCCATTCTGCACGCGGTATCGCCGCCTGCTCTTCGGTCATACGCAGAAGAATACAATCACCCTGCTGATACGTTTGCTCCGAACCTATGGCCGCACCGTTGATATAGTAATTATATGCTGCCTGATCCCATGTCTCATACTGGTATGAATAGAAGTTTGGCAAATTATTATAGCGACTTCCCGGCTCAATAACGACATAATAGAGTGATTTCTCCGCTTCCTCACGCGTCAAATCTGTGTTTTTCAGAACCACATCACCCAACTTGGCGTAATAATCACCGGCAAAATTCTCTTCCATCCGCTGAGCGACATATTGCTGCAAGCCGACCGACCGCAGCGCATCATCCAAAATACTTAATGCACTACTGAATTGACGATTGAGGATATCGGACTCGTCAAAGCTGGATTCCAGCGAATAGATACCACCATCTTCCATACTATTCTCATAAAACCACTGCGTTGCATTACCCAGTGTAAACCCGGCCACCGTCACACAGAGCAGACACACCACAAACGCAACACCCTTCAAAACAGGCGACCGCATCACCTTTTTCATGCTCCCTCACTCCTCTCTATCTTATAACCCACACCCCACACGACCTTGAGATATCGCGGCTCCTTCGGGTTGATTTCGATTTTTTCACGAATGTGACGCACATGCACCGCAATCGCATTGTCCGACACCACTTCATCATTCCATACCTGCCGATAAATCTCCTCGGTAGAGAATACCTTACCCGGATGACGGCACAGCAGTTCGAGGATTTTGTACTCAAGCGGCGTCAAGCGCACCGCCTCGCCGTCTACCGTTACCGTCTTGCTCTCCGTATCCAGCACCAGTCCACGAATGGCAATTTGCGACTCCGTCACCTGCATTGCGCCGAGCTGCGTATAGCGCCGCAGCTGACTTTTGACGCGCGCCACCAGCTCGGACGGATTAAACGGCTTGGTAATATAATCGTCCGCTCCCGCCGTCAAACCAAGAATTTTATCCGCATCCTCACTTTTGGCCGAAATCAGGATAATCGGAATGTTCTTGCTCTCCCGCACCTTGAGCAACGTCTTGATGCCGTCCAATTCGGGCATCATGATGTCCAGCAGCAACAGATGTACCGTATGCGTCATAACGATGTCCAACGCTTCCAGACCGTTATACGCCTTCTCAACCATGTAACCATCTGCCTGCAAAAAAATCGCAATACTGTCTACAATCTCCTTGTCATCGTCCACCACCAATACCGTAAGTTTCTCCATGGTGTCCCCCTCCTCTATAGCTCTATGTTAACAAAGGTTTCTGTAGATTTCCCCTATATAATTCTTAAGTTTTTCTTATTATTATCACAAAGCAAAAAAGAGACGCCGTCTTGGCGTCTCTTTTTTTGGAGGTACCACCCAGAATCGAACTGGGGATCAGGGAGTTGCAGTCCCACGCCTTACCGCTTGGCTATGGTACCAGATGTGGAGCGGCTGACGAGGCTCGAACTCGCTACCTCCACCTTGGCAAGGTGGCGCTCTACCAGATGAGCTACAGCCGCATATATTTGGTGCCTCCGGGCGGAATCGAACCACCGACACGGGGATTTTCAGTCCCCTGCTCTACCGACTGAGCTACAGAGGCAAATTTTCTTCAATCGAACAAGACTGAAGAAATGGCGACCCGGATGGGACTTGAACCCACGGCCTCCAGCGTGACAGGCTGGCGCTCTAACCAACTGAGCTACCGGGCCGAATCGCCGCCGCCGTAATCATCAGCGGCGAGATTTATTATATCGAAACATCAGCAAAATGTCAACACTTTTTTGACGATTTTTTTATTTTTCTGCATGCGCCAAAAGCTGTCGCAACTCTTCCCGCGAAAAAGCATAGACTTTATCGCAAAACTGACAGGTTACCTCACTTTTTTCCTGTTCTTCCGCCATTTTGCATAATTCATCTTTTCCCATACTGAGCAGAGCGCGCTCCACCTTCTCCCGACTGCACGCACAACGGTAGCCAATTGTATCTGTCTGCAAGAAATCCACCGCAAAGCCATCCAGCACGGCCTGCACGATTTGCTCGAGCGTCATTCCCTTATCTATCATCGCAGTCATCGGCTCTATTTTCGACAAATTAGCCTCCAAGCGGCCAATATCGGCATCCTTGACCCCCGGCATCAACTGCACCAGCCAGCCACCTGCGCACTTGACTGACCGGTCGGTATCCACCAGCACACCCAATGCGCACGCAGACGGAATCTGCTCACTCTCTGCAAAATAACGGGTCAGGTCCTCAGCAATCTCACCGTTAACCAGTGCGACCGTACCGGTAATCGGGTCTTTCAGCCCAATGTCCTTTATCACCATCAGATAGCCACGACCTACGCCGCTACCCACATCCAGTTTGCCGTCCGCACGCAGCGGCAGTTCACAGCCTGCGTTTTGCAAATAACCGCGCACCCATCCGTCCGCGTCGCCGACGCACACAATCGTTCCCAGCGGACCGTTTCCCTTCACCTGCACGGTGACCGATCCATCATCGGCTTTGAGCTGGCTGCCCATCATCGCCGTCGCAGTCAGCGTGCGGCCGAGCGCTGCGGTCGCCAGCGGCGTAGTATCGTGTATCTCCCGCGCGCGTTCAACCAAACCGGTCGTCACGGCGGCAGAAATCTGAATGCCCGCATCCCGGGCGATTGCGCGAAGTAATGTGTCGCTCATTTTTATTTAATCTCTCTTTCGTGCGGTAATATAAACCCGATCCTCCCCGCCCTGCACCGGCGAGAACGATTGGTCTCCATAGGTTTTAATTTCGGAAAATCCAGCCTTTTCCAACATAACAGTCAATTCCGGAATGGTGTAAACGCGTTCTTCATGTGCCTCCTGCGCGCGTGTCCAAGTCTCGCCGTCCCGTTCAAAAATATCGAACTGATAAGCACACAGACCGTCTTCAACTGCTGCCTGCCAGACGCAGAAAACGTCCTCATCCTCACGCACATAGCTATTTCCGTCGATGCGTGCAAACTTCTCAGGCGTATTGATGTCGAACACGAATAAACCTGTTTTAGGCTCCAAAAACAGGTGTACGCGGTCAAACGCCTGTTGCAATACGTCCGGTTCAGTCACATAATTCACGCTGTCCAGACAGCACAGGCACACATCCACCGTCCCAAATAAATCAAGACATTCCATTCTTTGATTGAGAAACAGCGGACGCGGCTGGCAATCAAAGGTGTTCTGCATGGCCTGCATGAGCATTTCGGAAGAAGCATCTACGCCTATCATATCGTATCCACGCTGCGCCAGCAGCCGCGTCAGACTGCCTGTGCCACAGGCCAAATCCAGCACAAGTTTAGGCTCCACTCCCTCGCGTGCAAACAGCGCAACAAAGAATTCTGCCCACTGCTCATAGCCCACATCATGCGTGAAGCGGTCATAGTATGCCGACAGGGTCTGATAACTATTCATCGTCTTCCTTTAAGCGGTCCAGCATTTTGCGATATCCGTCGGACCCATATACCAAACATTTGTTGACTCGACTGATTGTGGCCGTCGATGCTCCTGTTTCCTGCACGATATCGCTGTAAATACGGCCCTCGTCCAGCATCCGGGCTACCTGAAAGCGTTGCACCATTGCACGCAGCTCGGCAATCGTACATAAATCCTCAAAAAAATCATAACAATCTTCTACTGTCTTGAGCTTCAGGATCCCTCGAAACAAGATGTCCATGTCCTCATCTTTTAGCTTTCGATTCAAGACATATCCCTCCTACATACTTATTGCATTTCTATTATTTAATATTATAGCACAGCGCTTTCATAATGTAAAGTATGAAAACCAACTTGCACGATGTTCTTATTTCCCCTATCTCGATAAAAAAACGAACCGCATCCATTGGGGATGCGGTTCGTTTGGTTTTAGATTAAAAAACGTCTTATGCCTTGCCGTTGCAGCCGAGCACATGGATGAGCTTATGCGTAACCATATCCTTAACAGCCTGACGAGCGGGCTTGAGGTACTGACGGGGATCGAAGTGATCCGGATGCTCGTCAAAGTACTCACGAATGGTAGCGGTAATAGCCAGACGAATATCAGAGTCAATGTTGATCTTGCAGACAGACAGCTTAGCAGCCTGACGCAGCTCTTCCTCCGGAATACCGATTGCATCGGGCATCTTGCCACCGTGTGCATTGATGATATCAACAAACTCCTGCGGAACCGAAGAGGAACCATGCAGAACGATCGGGAAGCCCGGCAAACGCTTGGAGACCTCCTCCAGCACGTCGAAGCGCAGCGGAGGCGGAACGAGAATGCCCTGTTCATTGCGGGTGCACTGCTCGGGGGTGAACTTGTAAGCGCCGTGAGAGGTGCCGATTGCAATTGCCAGAGAATCGCAGCCAGTGCGCGAAACGAACTCTTCTACTTCTTCCGGACGGGTGTAAGAGGAATCCTCAGCGGAAACCTTTACGTCGTCCTCAACGCCTGCCAGTGTGCCGAGCTCTGCCTCAACAACGACACCATGCGCATGCGCGTACTCAACAACCTTCTTGGTGATCTCGACGTTCTCGTCGAACGGCTTGCTGGAACAGTCGATCATAACAGAGGTAAAACCACCGTCGATGCAGGACTTGCAGGTCTCAAAGTCCGGGCCGTGGTCCAGATGCAGCGCGATCGGAACGTCCGGGCACTCCTGAACCGCAGCTTCTACCATCTTCACCAGGTAGGTGTGGTTAGCGTAAGCGCGCGCACCCTTGGAAACCTGCAGTACAACCGGAGCCTTCTGCTCCTGACAGGCTTCGGTGATGCCCTGTACGATTTCCATGTTGTTTACGTTGAAGGCACCGACAGCATAGCCGCCCTCATAGGCCTTCTTAAACATCTCGGTAGTAGTAACTAGTGGCATAGTAAACTTCCTTTCCTACAAACAAATTAGCCTAAGCTGAATTCTTTCTTTATTTTATCAGTATGTTCGCGTAAAATCAAGAGCATCAGCGAAATTGCACCCATTTTTTGTGTTGGAGTACAATACATCCTGGACAGTTGAATAAAAAAGGATGAAGGATAGGGCCTCATCGGTTAAAGTTGAGTTGCGACACTTAACTTGACGAGAGGGGGCCATATCCT
>NZ_JBQKJP010000040.1:0-27202 GCF_052117205.1 Candidatus Agathobaculum pullicola
AGGATATGGCCCCCTCTCGTCAAGTTAAGTGTCGCAACTCAACTTTAACCGATGAGGCCCTATCCTTCATCCTTTTTTATTCAACTGTCCAGGATGTATTGTACTCCAACATTTTTCTGTTCTTTTAGAAATTTTCACGCTTTTTCCATGTTTTTATCCGACTCTTTCCCTTTGTCTTTTGCAAGCAGAACCATTGATGCGATGATCAGCACAATACCACCCATATCCATACCGCCCAGCGGCACGCCCAGCCACACAATGCTCAGCACCGCCGATGCCACCGGCTCAATCGCTGCAAGGATGCTTCCCTTGGCTGCACCAATTCGACGCACACCCTCTAAATAACAACAAAATGCGCAGATCGTGCCGAAAGTGATAATATATAGCAGTCCTAATACGGTCACAATATCCCACTTTCCTACCACATACCATGGTTTGAATATGGCACATAATACAATTCCGCCCATCAGCATGCCAATGCCGGTAATCGGCATCGTACCATATTGCACAATCATTTCACGAGGCTGAACACTATATACGGCAAACGAAATAGCACTCATCATACACCAAAACAGCGCTTTTTCGGACAAAACAATCTGCGATGGGTCGCCATGTGTCGCCAGCAGGAACGCACCTGCCATCGCACAGGCTACAGCAAGAATCTCACTTCGGTGCGGCAAACGCTTGTCCCACAGCGCAAGCCAAAGCATGACAAGTACAAGGCCGGTGTATTGAAGTGTTGTTGCGGTTGCGGCGTTGGATAACTCGATTGAGCGAAAGAAGGAATATTGGCACATAGCCATGCCAAATAAAGCAAATACACCTATTCCGGCAACACCTTTTGCAGAACGAAAAATCGACAGTAAATTACCTCGCCCACGCAGCAGAGAATAAACAGTAAGTGTCAGACCGGCCAGCGTTAATCGAACTGATACCAGCCAGTCTGAACTTATACCGCGGTTCTGAAACAAAAACTGTCCGCAGGCCCCCGAAAAAGCCCAACAAACCCCACCGAACATCGTCAAAGCATATCCTATTTTTTCCCGTCTATCCATATCTTTCTCCTATTTTTTTACTTCCATTGTTCGGCAACAGACCAAAGGAAGTATAGCACATCTTTTTGCATTGGACCATCTTTTTGACAGTTATCCATGAAATTTGACCAGAATATAGTCCTCCCCCAGCGTCTCAATGCACTGCCACGGAATTTCCTGATCCTGCCGCGAAAACATTCCCAGCAATCCGCCCTGTCCGGGTACAACAATTGCCGTAATCTGCCCACACACCGGATCGAACACCAGATCACATACTTCTCCCAGCCGTGCCCCGTCGCAAAGGTTAATTACCTCACGGCAATGCAGATCGGAAAAACGTATCAGCCCCATGTTGTCACTCCCCCAGCGCTCTTGCGAGGTAGCTTTCTGTGCTTTCGCCCGCTCCACGATTATACCTCCCCATTTCATACAGGCAGGCAGGGTCGCTTGTCACCAAGTTGATCCGCTCTTCACAGCCCAGTGTGCACAAGAATCCCATGCCTTCTAAAATACGCTCACTTTCCTCCGAGCAGGCGCCAAACGGATAAGTATAACAAGTTGGCGTTGGCAAACCCGCTTCGCTCAACAGCTTTTGTGTCTGCTCGGTATCCTCACGCAGCAAGGCTTCATAACTTCCCTCATCTTCTCCCCGACGACGCAGGCAACCGCGGCGTTCGCCGTATTCATGAAGATTCCATGAATGATTCTGTATTTCAAACACATCCTGCATTTCTGTCAGTCGTTCCAGCCGCAGATGCGACCAATAGGCATTTTCTACTCCATTTTCTGTATACTGCGCAGTTTGGCTGCCAATTACCGAGATAACCGCACGCATACCACGTTGCTGCAGCAATGGATAGGCATATACATAATTATTGTAGTAGCCGTCATCAAAGGTAATCATGACCGGCTTTTCCGGCAACGCAACACCATCGTATACATAGGCAAGTAGGTCAGCTACCGTCACAGTTTGATATCCCCGTTCCTGCAACGCATCCAGATCTGCGGATAAAATATCCGGCGAAACAACATATTTTCCTTGTCGCGCACTGTCTTTGAGAATGCTGTGATACATCAGAACCGGCAAGCGCACACCTTGTTGCTCCGCAAGTGTCATTTCCGCCTTGCCGCGGCCCAACAAAGCCAGCGCGCAGCAAAGTGCAAGCACCGTACACACCGCCTGTAACGCCGTATGCCGGAATCCTAACTTCAAAAAAATCCCCTCCCCGGACTGCTTTTCAGATCAGCTTATGTCTGGGCAGGGGCAAATATTCGGTTCGTGCAGCAGAAACGATTGTCAGCGCTTATACTTTTCCACGCCTTCGGCATAGAGATTGCCGCCAACGCAGTCCTGCGAAACGATGGCGGTAAAATCCTCAACCGTCAGGCGCTTGATCGATTCACAGCCAAGATCATCATACGCAATGACTTCCACTTTTTTGATGGATGCCGCCTTTGCTGCTCCTGCGCCGCCAATAGCAACCATATATACCGCGCCATTGCGTTGCATCGCGTCTTGCACGGCCTGACTGCGCACACCTTTTCCAATCATACAGGTAAGGCCTGCGTCAAGCAGGCGCGGCGCGAACGGATCCATGCGACCGGAAGTCGTCGGCCCGACCGAACCAATCACCTGACCCGGTTTTGCCGGCGTAGGCCCTGCGTAATAAATCGCGGCGCCATCCAGCGAAAAGGGCAGTGTTTCCCCCGCATCCATGGCAGCCACAATTCGTTTATGTGCCGCATCGCGCGCCGTATATACCACGCCAGTCAGTGTTACGGTGTCACCCGCGCGTAGCTTAGGCGCCCATTCCTTTAATTGTTCGGTTTTCAAATCGTAGTGAGCCATACTTATTCCTCCGCTTTCGGCCGTAGATTATTCAGCACATCCCGCAAGCCGCTTTTGCTTTTCTCAGACTCACCCTTGATCAGCGCTGCGCTAATCCGATCTATCTCACCGAGCACTTCTCCTGCCTTGCGCGCCATCTCTGCCGACTCCTGCTGGCTGCGCGCAAGCACTGTACGGTAGTTTTCTTTGGTCGTGTCCAACTGCCGCTTGACCTGCTCGATCATGTCAAGCGACTGGCGGCGCAGCTTCTGTAGTTCTGCTTTGGCATCCTCCTCAATCTGCTTGGCACGGCGATAGGCCGAAAGCTCCATCTCCGCAATTTTTTCTTTGGAGGCATCATACTCCCCACACTTAGCTGTAAGCTCTGCGTTTTCCGCCGAAAGACGGTCATTTTCCGCCGCAAGTTCTTCCGCACGAGCATTTTGTGCTTCGATTTCTCCTGTCTGCATAGAAAATCCGCGCTCAATCTGGTCAAGCTGTGCACGGATTTTATCAGTATCCAGCGTCATTTCGCCCAGCCGCTCCAGCAGCTCGGCGTTTTTTGCAGTCAAGGTTTTGTTCTGCTCACTCAGTTCTGTCATGGCCGCTTGCACCTCGGTCAGCTGACGACGCAGTTCTTCGGTTTCGGCAAAGTATTTACTGTCCGTTTCCTCTATGTAATGCAGCACGTCCTCCCGCCGAAAGCCGCCGAACATTGCCCCGCGGAAGCCCTTATTCTGCTCATCCATTCCTGTATTTCCTCCACATCACTGTTCTCTATGATTAGTATTAGTATAGCAAAAAGCATTTCCAATAGCAACACAAACTACATCAGCAACCAAAAAGCATTGCTGCTGTTCGACCTTTTTACTATTTTTTCTTGCAAAAAAAGCATGGTAGTGTTATGATAAATTCATCTTGCTAAATTGAGGAAGAATGCTATGTTAGAACTAAAAGATTTTGAAGCGGCAGCAGATCGTTTGAAAAATGTGATCCACAACATCCCACTTTCCACTTCCTGTACGTTTTCCGGCATGACCGGTGCGGAAATCTACTTGAAATATGAAAATCAGCAAAAAACCGGTTCCTTTAAGGTGCGCGGTGCATACAACAAGATTATGAAGCGTTACGCTGAGGGTGATCTGCATGCAGTGGTCGCCTCTTCCGCAGGCAATCATGCACAGGGAGTCGCGTTTGCGGCCAGTTCGGTCGGTGTCAAATCGACGATTGTGATGCCCCGATCCACACCGATTGCCAAGGTGTCAGCCACACAAGGTTACGGTGCCGAGGTCGTTCTGGCAGGCAATATCTACGATGAAGCCTATGCCAAGGCTTGTGAAATCTGTGAGGAAACCGGCGCAGATTTCATCCATCCGTTTGATGATGAGGATGTCATGGCCGGTCAAGGTACAATTGCGCTTGAAATCCTGCGCGATTTACCATTTGTGGATATGATTTTTGTCCCTGCCGGCGGCGGCGGACTGATTTCAGGTGTGGCCGCCTGCGCCAAGCAAATAAACCCGCGAATTCAGGTTATTGGCGTTCAGGCTGAGGGAGCACCGGCGATTGCCAACTCCTTCCGTGCCGGCACATTAACCCCTTCGGATAATGTGCGCACAATTGCCGATGGTATCGCGGTTAAGACACCGGGCGAGAACACCTTCCATTATATCCAGAAATATGTTGACCGAGTTGTTACCGTTTCGGATGATGAGATTGCTTCAGCCGTGTTGCTGCTGCTTGAGCGCTGCAAGCAGGTCGTGGAGACTTCAGGCGCAGCCTCTCTTGCAGCTGTTCTAAACAACAAGGTCGACGTTAAGGGAAAAAAAGTTGTCTGCATCCTGTCCGGCGGCAATATAGACGTATCCTTCATTCATAAGATTGTGGAAAAGGGCCTTGTCACCCGCTGTCGTCACCTCAAGTTCTCCACCATTATGCCTGATGCCCCCGGTGCGCTTGAACGATTTGCGCATTTGGTCGCGCAGCAGAATGCCAATATCATTCGTTTTCAGCATGACCGTGTGCAGGCTGACCTGGATATCGGCGAGGCAATCATTCAGGTGGTATGTGAGGTTGGCGGCATTGAGCATGCAAAACGTTTGCTTGACGAAATGAGCCGACAAGGATATCAGGTATTTACCTCGCAAATTTAATCTATAAAGATAACATTTTTAAGCTGCCCAGATGGGTAAGCAGCTTATTTAGGAAATCAAAGAGAATGTCATCGGCTTTGGTCGGACTCATGACACTGATGCGGCGGCAAATGACGGGAAAACCCATGTAGCCACGCTAACAATCCCCCATGAGGTGAAGTAATGGAACTGGGACTGACCTTTCCTCTCCAGCGATTCCTAAAAGGAAAAGCACCGGCCTACGGCTCAGCGGCAGACCGGCGCTTCTGTTGGGATCTTCATGTCATTGACCTGCGGGGCTGCAAGTGTCTGCTGGCTGTCCACTGCCACAGCCGGTACGCCTTCGTTCGCTACGATGTCGCCCCCTTTCAGTGGACAGACATCTCCGGACTGTTCCGGAAAGGGCTAACTGAGAGCCTTACCATGGCCGGCTTTTCCCAAGAACAAGTGGAAACGTATCTGCGGCGTGCAGGCGACATCGAGGTCACCCGTACTCACGGCCGTAGGGAGGTTGCTTTTCTCAACCGAGCTTGGGAGGATGTTCTGGCACTGGATCTTTGTCTGGATATCACCAAAAAGTTCAGCCTCTGCTGGACCACGCCATCAATACCCGTCCCAGCCGATGCGTGGGCTTTGAGGGGCTCGGGAAGGGGCTTACACGTATGGAACTATGTATAGCCGATTTGTCAGATAGCATTTAACAGTAATCTGGAATAGTCAAGAAAACCGCACACCCAACTTACTTCATCAAGCGACCAGACTCCGATTTTTTATCCACCGCAAACGTTTAACAAGTGGAGGCAGATTATTCTCGTTGGCGGTGTTGCGTCGGAGGCGGTTGTAATATGTTTCGATCCAGCGAAAAATTAACTGCCGAACTTGATCCCACTTCATCGAAACGCAGTGAAGCCGATAAATTAGCTCTTTTTTTAGCGTTGCAAAAAAACTTTCCATCCGCGCATTGTCAAAACAGCAATGTGTGCGTCCCATACTCTGACGAATGGATCCATGCTGAGCGAGCAGCGTACGGTATTCCTGACTGGTGTACTGGCTGCCATGATCCGAATGCAGGATCAAACCGGTTTGATAGCCATAGCGGGAAACTGCATCGCGCAACGCATCACAGCATAAGCTGGCGCGCATATGGGGGCGCATCGCATAACCGACTACCGCGCCATCAAAACAGTCCAGAATTGCAGCAAGATACAGCTTGCCGTCTGCACATTTAATTTCGGTCATATCGCTGATGTACTTTATCCCGGGTACCGGAGCAGTAAAATCCCGCCGCACCAGATCATTGTTTTGTAATGCATGAAAATCAGTCTTTGTCAGGCTATGTGGACGCTTTTTGCGTATTAACAGATGATTTTCCTTACAAAGCCGATAACATTTCCCATAGCTTGGACGCCGTGTTTCCGGTAATGCCTCCCGCAAGCTGCGTACTCCATAGCAAGGATGCTGTTGCCGTAATTGTTTTAGGGCCGATACCGTTTCAACGTCACGGTCTGTGTCCATCGGTCTTCGTTTCCAATCATAATACCCTTCCCGGCGTACACCGAGAACCTGGCAGCACAATGCAATACTGCTGCTTTGATGATTGGCTTGGATCCATGCATACAGATGACGCGGGCGAACACCGGTTATCGACCCGCCATAAAACCCAGCGCTTTCCGAAGAATATAGTTTGCTTCGTGTAATTCTTTATTTTCACGAGTTAAACGGGCTACGGCTTGCTCTGGTGTTTCGCTCGGCTCCACACCGCGAATCTCACCTCTAGCAAGTCGCTCTGCTCGGCGCCAGCTGTATACTGTCTTCGTGGAGATGCCAAGTCGCCGGCACGCCGCGCTTACTCCGATTTCATCGGCCAGTTTCAGCACATCGGCTTTATATTCTTCCGTGTATTTCTGCCCCATCTATGACACCCTTTCTTGAATTCATTATATCACCTTGGGTGTGCGGTTTTATTGTATCACTCCAATCGATAGGGTTCTATATATGGTATCATTCAAGAAAAAAGATGGACATTATATCTCCATTGCGTTTGGCTATTGCTCTCCTATGTCGTTAGAAAACAGTCAAATACTCTACTTGAAACGCATATATAATCCGTTTTGTGTTTCTAAGAAAAGAAATGCTTTCAAAAAAACAGGGACGTTGCAGACTTTTATTCTGCAACGTCCCTGTTTTTACTTTAACAAGAGGGCTTTCTCCCTCTCCTCTCTATGCAGCAGAGAACTCAGATCTCATACCAACGAATCTCATTAGCATCCAGATCCAACCGGAAAGAACTTCCATCTCCTCGATAGACCGTGGTGGACTGAGGTTCATAGGTATTATTGACCACACAATACTTGCCATTTTTTACATAGGCGTGGACCTCCACATTATAGTTGGTGGAAAACCATGTGTGCAGTGTGTCCTCGTCATGTGTGCTCCATAGAATGGCTCGATAGAGTACGCGGCTGTTCTCAAAGCTGTAGGGCAAGCCGGAGAGATAAACTGCGCGGCCCTTTCCAAACTCGTTGACCGCCATTTGCACTTCCTTGCCCTTCTGCACCAGAATATGCGTACCTTCCAAGGCGTAGATGTTCTTCTTGCCCTCGCCGAAGTCCATCTCCCCTTTACAGTCAGCCAGAATGAAGTGGTCCGGATGCTGTTCCCAGTTGTACTTATCGTAGCCCAGAGTAAAGCCAGTCTCCTTCTCCACCCCCAACACCTTGGCCAGTTGCAGATAGCGTCCTTGATACTGGTGTCCTGCGGGTTCCCCTACACCGATAAGGCCACCGCCATTATAGACAAACGCCTTGATAGCAGAGGAAATAGCCGGGTCCTCCCACCAATCGCCGCCAGTGTGAGCTGTGTCACCATCTCCGACGTTGATGAGTACATCCACCCCATCCAAACATTTGGGGTCGGCTTTCACATCATCAAAGCTGATGAACTTCACACCAAAAGGAGCGCCAGACAAAGCCTCGATAACCCCGGCATAGGAATAGTTCTGCTTTTGATACAGCGCGTGGTGCACCATGTGGCAACCCCAGGAGCGTGCCTTACCCCAAGCGTTGAGGACGGCCACCGACTTGACGCAGTAAGGTGTGGTACCCTTAATATTTTCATACAGCTCGCGGAACTCGTCACATACGCTCTCTACATATTGTATGAATTCAGGAAAATCACAGGCCAGCTTCAGGTAGCCGCCATAGCCTATGCGGTCGATAGGCTTGCGCAGAATAGCCCGACGGGCGGTGACCCAGTTCTCTTTAGCCTCCCGGACGGGGTCTCCCCCCTCGTGGAAGGTATCAGGAAAGAAATACGGCAAGAACCGGCCTTCGGTGTATCCTACGCTTGGGATATCCGAGATAAGTCGCAAAGTCGATCCGTTGCCCACCGAGCCTACCACCGCATCCAACCCGATGGTCTTGAACTCGTCCATATAAGGTTCGGTGCCAATCCAGTGGTCTCCCAGAAACATCATAGCCTCTTTGCCCAGTTCATGGGTGATATCCACCATTTCCTTAGCCAGCTTTGCTACCTCACGACGCTGGAAGGCCATAAAATCCTTGAACTCCTTGGAGGGAACCCGGTATTGATTATTATAGTAGCCCTGATCGATAATATATTCCGGACGGAAGGGGTAGCCTACCTCTTTTTCAAATTGCTCCAGAATATAGGGAGAGACCGAGGCAGAATATCCGTACCAGTCCACATACTTCTCCCGTTTAAGCTCGTCAAAGACCAGAGTGAACTGATGGAAGAAGGTGGTGTAGCGAATAACATCCACATAAGGGTGCTCGTCAATAAATCTGCGCAGGCGCTCCATCGTGAACTTGTGGGTCTTGGGCTGGCGCACATCAAAGGTGATTTGATGCTCAAAGTCCTTCCAGTCGTTGGTCACGGCATTGTACATATGTACCGGATCCCAGATGAGATAGGCCAGAAAGCTGACAGTATAATCGTGGAAGGCCGCCGGAGCGTCCAGCACCACACATCCGCTCTCTGTATCATAGCGCCACTGGTCTACGGGAACGGGCTGACCGCTGGTGCGATCCATCACCTCCCACCAGCGTTTGATGTCGTCCCGGGTGTTGACCTTCATCAGCTCAGAGCTGATGCCCTGCATCAGCGGGATAGACAAAGGCTCCCCTACGGCAGTGTAAAAACCGCTCATAATATAACACTGCTGTACCTCATCGGGGTTTGCCTTGGCCCATGCGTTGTCCTTCCGGGTGGTATAGTAGGTGGAGTATACTTTGGCATCCACCTTCTTCAGTTCTTCCGGGTAATCGGTGCCATCGCAGTCACGTATAGCATCCGCTCCCCATTGCTCCAGCAGCTGTAAGGTCTGTGGCACCACATCTACATCCGTAGGAATGGTGACCCTTCCCCGATTGTGCTTGCTTTGGCTCATAATGCTGCCTCCTAATTAGGGTTTATAGATTTCCTGCCCTGATGCGCGATCATCAGGCCTTGCCCTACCGCTTGGGATCTTGAAAGGGCTTATTGTAGATGGCCAGAGACACAATTAGCAGCGCCACGCCCACAATCATAACGATTAGGCCGCTCATCTGACCAGTCATTTTCCAGCCGCCGATGATCATTGCCAGACCTGCGATAAAGAACAAGGCAATGAGACTCACCCGCAGCAAAGTATGCTCTATCCAAAACTTCATAACTCCACCTTATCCTTTCAAGCCGCCCACAGTCATCCCCTGAATCAGCTTCTTCTGTACGCAGATATAGAGAATCAGAGTAGGCAACATCACTATCACCAGACCGGCATACATGGTACCATACTCGGCGGCCGACTGCTGGGCCTGCATCAGATTCAGCAAGCCTACCGGCAGAGTCTTGCCACCGGTGGCAGAGTTCATCAGGGTCATAGAGATAATGTACTCATTCCAGAAAGAGAGGAAATTGAATAGGATGATGGTAATGATGGAGGGCTGGGCCATGGGGAAGATGATACTAAGCATCGTTTTGCCATATCCCGCTCCATCTATATAGGCAGCCTCCTCAAAGTCATGCGGGAGGGTTGCAAAATAGCTGGAGAGAAGGTAGATAGTAAATGGCAGTGCAGTGGCGGCGTAGACGATGGCCAGCACTACCAAATTGTTCAGCAAAAAACTGAAGCCGAAGGTGTTTTTGAGAAAGCTATCTCCATCTCGCAGCATCAGGAAGATGGGCACCACGATATAGTTGACGTTAATAAACAGTCCTGCCATAAAAGCCACGTTCAAGAACCGACGGCCACGGAAATGGAAACGGGACAGACAATAGGCCGCAGGCAAAGCCACTGCAAGTAGGATAATCAGTGCCAACACGGTGACAATCACCGAATTGAGCATGTATTCGCCCATTTTGGCAGTGTTCCATGCGTTTACAAAGTTCTGCCAGTAGAAACCAAGAGGTAGAGTCCAAGGATTGCCGTAGAATTCACTGTTCTGTTTGATGGAAGCCATAAAGACCCATACCACCGGCACTACAATAGTGACGGCCAAAGTAATCAGAACAACATAGATAAACGCTTTATAAACCTTGGTGCTGGATTGCTTTTCCTTCAATTCCATACTGTCACCCCCTTAGAATTCCAGAGGCTCCCGCTTAGTGGCTTTGCCAACCATGGCGGAGAGCAGGAAAGAAAACAGAAAAATTACCACACCGATTGCCATGGAGTAGCCATACAGGCCGGCATCCTTTTGACCGTACATATAGGACAAAGCCACCTCGGAGGCGCCATTAGGTCCGCCGGAGGTCATGGCCTTAACGAACAGGAATGCCATGTTGATGGTGGAGATGATAAAGAAAGTCAGAGTCGTGCGGATATTAGTCCAAATAAGAGGAATGGTGATCTGGAAAAACTGAGTTACCCGTCCCGCGCCATCCAGGCTGGCTGACTCATAAAGGCTTCCGGGTACGCTGGCCATGGATGCCATGTACATAACCATATAGTAACCAATGGCCTGCCAGATCATGGCGATGATGATACTCGGCACTACCAGTGGGGCGTCCTTCCACAGCACGGTCACAGTCTCTCCCCGGAATAAGGAAAGAATACTGTTGAGCATGCCATTCTCCGGCTTATAAATGGCAGAGAAAATACCGGAAATAACCACTACGGACAGAATATTCGGAATATAAAAGATAATTCGGAAAATATTGGTGCCCCTAATTTTTTCATGGGTCATAATGCTGGCAAAAATCAAGGCCAGAGCAAAGGTAATAATTGTAACAATGACCACCATTAAAATTGTGTTCTGCATAGCGCGGATAAACTGGGTATCCCGAATCAAAGCCTGAAAATTGGCCATGCCCACGAAGGTCTCCGTAGGAGAGTATGCACCCCGCTCATACAGGGACATGCGGAAAACATTTAAGGTTGGAAGGATCATGAAGATGAAAAATAAGATGACAGCGGGTGCTACACATAGCACAATAAAGCGACTACGCCCCTTGTTTTTTCTCACGCGCTCAGCTCCTTTCTGGGTTGCAACTTATTTCCCCAGATGATTCATATTGGCTTTAAAAAAGGGGGACGGCGAGCGGGCCACCGTCCGCCGTCCCCCTTGTGACTATCTGCTGTGTTATCTCGAAATTCAGCTCAGATTGGCACGCATTTGATCGCTGGCTGTTTTGATACTGCTGACCCACTCATCCTTGGTCATGGAACCGGATACCAGCGCGTTGACAGGATCGAAGAAGACCTCACGCACTGTGCCCAAACCAGCCACAGACTTGTAAGAAGCAAAAGCGCCCAAAGCGGCTATCGCGCCGTCATCATAGATGCCATAGAAGATCTGATTATCGCCGGTGAGCTTATCTACGATGCCGGCCACGGGCTGGGCAGCACCAGCTGCTGCAAACAGGTCTACCGCAGTGTCACTGTACATGAACGCAATGAACTGCTTGGCGGCATCCACATTGGCGGCACCTGCGGGAATCCACATCTGCTCGAAGAAGGTGTAGCTGTATCGATCGCCGCCGTCGGTGATGGCGGGCAGGGCGGTCATGCCCCACTCAAAGCCGTCGGCCCGGGGCGCCTCAGCCATTTCACCCACGATCCAGGTGCCATTAGGCATGAACAGGGCCTTGTTGTCCAGTACCAGCTGCTGGTTCTGAGTGAAGTCCTGATCGTTTGCCTGAGCGGGAGTGATGGGATTGGTGTAGGAAGCGAGCTTCTCTACGATGTTAAAGCAGGTCTGCGCTGCTTTAGAGTCCCAGATGCCCTCTGCATAGTGTGTAGCGTCGAAGAAGAAGTCCTCGCCGCCCGCCTCGTACATCAGTGCATAGAAGAACGCATCGAAGTAACCTGTGGTAGGATAAGTAAACAGGGAGATGCCTTCTGCGGCAGCCTTGTCACCCAACGCCCACATCTCGTCCCAAGTGGCGGGCACTTCCCAGCCCTTCTCTGCAAACAGGCCCTTATTATAGAACAGGCCGCAAGGAGAGTAGAACATAGGGGCCAGATAGGTCTTGCCGTCGGCATAGGGGTTGGTGGTAGAGTTGTCATTGATAAAGCCGGGGATGATCTTGTCTCCCACAGTCACGTCCTCGCCGGGCACGTTCATAGACAATACATCGGTAATCTCAGCGATGTTTTTATCCTTAATAAACTGCTCGGTCAGGCCAGCCTCGCGGCCTACAGCCAGATGAATTACATCAGGATACTCGCCGCCCTGCATAGCGGGTCCGATGACATCCTCCAACTTCTTATCGGTGACCAACTCTACGTTGATGCCGGTCTCCTTGGTAAACGCATCGGTTACCTGCTTCCACACATCGGTGCCGTAGCTGGTCTCGATGGCAGCTACCTTAATAGTGGTGCCGGCCAGGTCACTGCCGCTGCCAGAGTTTTCACCAGCAGAGGCGCCGCCGGAAGTGTCATTGCCACCGCCGCAGGCCGACAGAAGGCTAAGAGACATTGCTGCCGCAAGTGTCAGGCTTACAATTTTCTTCCCTTTCATTCTTCATTGTACCTCCTTCAATTTAAATAGCATGTCAATCAGAAATCTAAAACTTATGGTTCTTGATCTCCTTTCTAAGTAAAAAGTATATTGATTTCCACCATGATAACAAGGCATTTGTTGCGATACTTTTTAGAATTATTGCTTTTCTCGTTTTTTTTGTAGTAAAATATTCGATTTCATCCAATTGATTTGTGTATTTTGCTATCCAAACTGGATGCTCACCCTTTTATGCGCACGTTTTCTACAGTTAAGCGCGCAAGAAAATTCACTCAGTCATAGAAGTTGCACAAAAGCCAGAAAGGGATTATAATAATTTCGACCAAAGAGATCAATCTGTACGAAAGGGGATTATTGTGAGCAGCCAATATTATATCATCTGTCAAGACGCCTCCCCTTCCCTGCCCAAAAGTCAGGCGAAGCTACTGAGCATTTCTTGGGCGCAGTACAGTCAGGAGTGGAATTCCTCCCTCCATACCCATAATCACGCTGAATTGTTTTTTGTCATCAGGGGACGAGGAAGTTTTCAACTTCAAAACCGACAACTCTCTGTCAGCAGCCGCGACCTCGTCATTATCAATGCAGGTGTGCTACACACCGAACTGAGTCAGTCCGGCAGCCCCATGGAGTATATTGTGCTGGGAGTGGACAGTCTGGAGGTGCTGGCTGATGCCTGCGGCTATGTCCAGTCCCATTTCTATACCGGCTGGGACGAGATTGTCAGCTTTCTGCGTCTGATGCTTCAGGAAGTGCGTGACGAGCTCCCCGGCCACCAGCACGTCTGCCAGAATCTGCTGGAAGTGATACTATTGCGGCTACTGCGTCAAAACGATCTGACCCTTACTGCCTCCGCTGGTGACCACAGCAACAGCCGAGAGTGCGACTTTGTACGACGGTATATTGATGACCATTTCAAGGAGAACCTGACATTGGATCAGCTGGCTGCCCTGGCTCATATCAACAAGTATCATCTGGCCCACACCTTCCGCAAAGAATACAACACCTCGCCTATCAGCTATCAAATCTCCCGTCGGATTCAGGAAAGCCGTATGCTGCTTGTCAGCACTGACTTCAATCTATCTCAGATCGCTCAGATCTTGGGTTTTTCCTCCCTGAGTTACTTTTCGCAAAGTTTTCGCCGCCTTGAGGGGATTAGTCCTATGGAATACCGGAAATGCAATCGTCCTGCTTCCAAATAGGTCCGCTGCATATAAATAGTATAAGAGAATTAGGCTTTGACTGCGAAACTTCATCATACACCTACGCCGATACACTAAGCATCACACGAATGAAATGATTTTCACGACACCGTAATTCGTGTTCCGGCAACAAACTTGTTCTTTCCTTACTTTATCCAGCACATCATTCAACAAACCGGTCTTTCTCAATCAGAAAATGCACTCGCACACAGGAAAATTACGCAATTTTCTTATAAGTTTGTCATTTTTCGGCATAAAAAATATAAATACGCCTTGACGAAGCGAGCATTATTGTATAGAATAGTGAAAGCTGTTTGCATTGTTCGCAATAAGCATTGCTTTACTTGGCAACAGTTCAAGCAGCAAACAAAATGAAGGGATCGAAATGTTGTGGAAAAGAAAGAATTCCAACCTTATGTTCCCGCCAACAAAGTCATGCCTGAATTCACAGTAGTATCCATCCTACTGGGTGCCATTCTGGCAGTTGTCTTTGGCGGCGCGAACGCCTATCTGGGCCTGCGAGTCGGCATGACGGTGTCTGCCTCCATTCCCGCAGCCGTTATCTCGATGGGCATTATCCGAAAAATCCTGCGCCGGGACTCCATTCTGGAGAACAACATGGTGCAGACCATCGGCTCTGCCGGCGAGTCCGTTGCGGCCGGCGCAATTTTTACGCTTCCTGCCTTGTTCATGTGGGCAAAGGATGGCCTGTGCGATGTGCCGTCTCTGGTGGAAATCGGCCTGATCGCGCTGTGCGGCGGCGTGCTGGGCGTCCTGATGATGGTTCCCCTGCGCAGTGCGCTAATCGTAAAGGAGCACGGCGTGCTGGCCTATCCCGAGGGACAGGCTTGTGCCGAAGTCCTGATCGCTGGCGAAGAAGGCGGCTCCAAGGCGTCTACCGTATTCTCCGGTCTGTTCATTGCCGCCATCTACAAGTTTGTGGCAGACGGTCTGAAAATCTTCCCGAGCGAAATCACCTATGATATTCCCGCCTATAAGGGTTCGGGCGTCGGTATTGATGTGCTGCCCGCTCTTGCTGGTGTTGGCTACATCTGCGGCGCACGGGTATCTTCTTACCTGTTTGCTGGCGGTGTGCTGGGCTGGCTGGTTATCATGCCGCTCATGTGCCTGTTCGGCGGCGACGCCATCCTCTTCCCTGTCACCGACATGACCATCAGTCAGCAGGTCGCGAAAAGCGGTGTTTCCGCCCTGTGGGGTAACTATTTGCGTTACATCGGCGCCGGTGCGGTGGCCTGCGGCGGTGTGCTGAGCCTTTTGAAATCCCTGCCCATGATTATCCGCACCTTTAAGGATTCCATGGGTGTTTACGGCAAGGGCCGCGAGGCCAGCAGCCTGCGCACTCAGCAGGATCTCTCGATGCGTAGCGTGCTGATCGGTATTCTGATCGTAGCGTTGGCCCTGTGGCTGATTCCCGCCATCCCGCTGAATTTCTTCACAGCGCTGATCGTTATTGTCTTCGGCTTCTTCTTTGCAACCGTGTCCTCCCGTATGGTCGGCCTGATCGGCTCGTCCAACAACCCGGTTTCGGGCATGGCGATTGCTACCCTGCTGATTTCCACCATCCTGCTGAAATCCACCGGCACGGTCGGTGCGGAAGGCATGACGGCCGCCATCGTCATCGGCGGCATCATCTGCGTAATCGCTGCGATCGCAGGCGATACCTCGCAGGACCTCAAAACCGGCTTTTTGGTTGGCTCCACCCCCAGAAAGCAGCAGATTGGTGAACTCATCGGTGTAGTGGTTTCCTCCATTGCCATCGGCGGTATCCTTTATCTGCTGTCCATGGCTTGGGGCGGCTACGGCTCGGATGCTCTGCCCGCGCCGCAGGCGATGCTGATGAAGATGATCGTCGAAGGCGTTATGGGCGGCAACCTGCCTTGGAACCTTGTTTTTGCCGGCGTGTTTATCGCTCTGGTTATCGAGATTCTGGGCCTCCCGGTTCTGCCGGTTTCTCTCGGCCTGTACCTGCCCATCTATCTTTCGGTTCCGATTATGCTGGGCGGCGTACTGCGCTGGTTCCTTGACAGACGGAAGTACGGCTCCGAAAAGGAAAAGAATACGGTCATCCAGTCCGGTATTCTATATTCTTCCGGTCTGATTGCCGGTGAAGGTATCGTCGGCATTGTGCTGGCAATGCTGGCCGTCATTCCGATGGGTGCGGACAGCAACGTCGGTGCATTCATCGACCTGAGCAGCAGTTTCAGTATCGGCCGAATCGGCGGTCTGATTGTATTTGCACTTCTGCTACTGAGCATCTACTTCTTCGCAACCAAGGAACAGAAGAACGCTAAATAAAAAAAGATTGCTTTCTTTTAAGCAGGGCTGTATACTTTGGTATGCAGCTCTATTTGATTATTATAGGAGTGTAAAAAATGGCAAAGAAGCAGGAAAATTATCTGGACTTTATCCCTGTAATCAATCCTAAAAACAGTTGGACACAGGATAAACAGGGTATCGTCACGATTGATATGGTGCATCGCGGCTTTTACGCACGCATTGCGCAGAAATTCTTTCACACCCCGCGCATTAGCCACATCAAGCTGGATGAGTACGGCAGTTTTCTCTGGAAAGAGATTGACGGGACTCGAACCGTAGGTGCTTTGGCGCAGAAAATGAAGGCGCAGTTCGGCGACAAGGCTGAACCGTTGTATGATCGACTGGTGCAATATATGCAGATCCTGCATAACAACCGTTTTATCCTGTTCCGTGGAAAGGACAAGGCCGCATCATGACAACAGGACAGATTATTTTCGGCATTTTTTTGTTTGCTGTGGTCACTGCAATTCTGTACGTCTGGGGATTGCGCAAGAGCATAACTCAGACCGCTGATCTGGAGCGAATTCTGCTCAGTAAATGCGCGGCCCGCGTGATCAAATATCTGAAGCATAACCCAACCATCACGCAAAAGGAAATCGCGCATCAAATTAAAAACGTAAAAGCTGGACTGTTCTGGTCTCGTAATCATGTAGAAGTGCAGAATTCCTCTGCTTTTGCCAAAAATTTGATCCGCTATATGCTGGACCAGCATCTTCTGGAACAAGCCGGTAATGCCTGCTATAGGCGAAAATCATAATAAATTGCAAAAAGGAGCATCATACAATGAATGTTTTAACACAACTGGAGCCTCAAAACGTATTCAGTTTTTTTGAACAAATGTGTGCTATCCCTCATGGTTCCGGCAATACTAAAGCTATCAGTGACTGGTGTGCCGCTTTTGCACGAGAGCGAAATCTGGAATACCACCAAGATGCCGATAACAATATTATTATCATCAAAGAAGCGACACCCGGTTATGAGCAGGCAGAACCTGTGATTTTGCAGGGGCACTTGGATATGGTATGCGAGAAAGAGTCGGGCTGCACTAAAAATATGGAAAAAGAAGGTCTGGATCTTGAGATTGATGGTGACTTCATTCGTGCCAAGGGTACCACTCTGGGTGGCGATGATGGCATTGCTGTTGCCATGGCTCTGGCAGTTCTCGACGCCAACGACATCGCTCATCCGCGTGTGGAAGCCGTTTTTACCACCGACGAAGAAATTGGCCTATTAGGGGCAAGTTCGCTTGATGCCAGCCCGCTAAAAGGCCGTAAAATGATAAATATAGACTCGGAAGTCGAGGGAATCTTTACCGTCAGTTGTGCAGGTGGCAACACCACTACCTGCACCCTGCCGCTGTGCCGCAGCGCTTTTTCTGGCTGCACGCTGCGTGTCACAGTTGGTGGCCTGACAGGCGGACACTCCGGCACCGAAATTGACAAAGGCCGTGCCAACGCGAATATGCTGATGGGTCGTGTGCTCCAGACCATTGCCGCCCGCACAGAACTGCGCCTTTTAGCTGTCAACGGCGGTTTAAAGAATAACGCCATTCCGGTCGAGTCTGTTGCCTGTATTGTGGTCGAGAACGAAACCAAAGCGCACGATGCCATCATAGAGATAACACAAGCACTGCAAGCTGAATACCACCTTACCGACCCTGCCCTATTTGTCAGTGCACAATCGGAAGAAGCGGCTCAAAATCCTCTGGATGCAGAAACCACCGATAAAGTCCTTTGCATGCTGACCTGCCTGCCGAACGGTATTCAAGCCATGAGCGCTGATATTCCGGGATTGGTGCAGACTTCCCTGAACCTCGGTATTTTAACCACAGCCGAAGAGGAATTATGCGCCGTTTTCAGCCTGCGCAGTTCGTTCGATTCTCAAAAGGAGATGCTCAAAAACCGTATAACTTGCCTTATGACGCAACTGGGCGGTCATGTAGAATTTGAAGGAGATTACACTGGCTGGCAGTATCAGGAGCACTCTCCTCTGCGTGAATTGATGGCAGAAGTTTTCGAAGATCAGTACGGAAAGGCTCCCCAAATCGAAGCCATCCACGCCGGTTTGGAGTGTGGGCTGTTTGCCGGCAAAATTCCCGGCTTGGACTGCATTTCCATCGGCCCCAATCTTATGGAGATTCACACGCCCCGTGAGCGCATGAGCATCAGCTCAGTGCAGCGTGTATGGAGATTCCTGACGGAAGTGCTCAAGCGTTCCAAATGATGGTTCGCCAGATCTATCCTTATCCCTGAAACATGCAGCATGCTTTGCTGCATGCCTAAGTATGGCTACTTCTCCTGTGGCAAAAAACCAGAAAGCCATGCCTTTGTGGTGAAGATAAATGTAGAATATTGGACTCGTTGACAAATCCCTTATTTGGCAATCCCTATGTTATAATAAGAAACAAGGGATGGATTGCGCATGATGGGACGACAGAGCGGACAAATAAACATAATGATCATGGCCCTAACAGTATTGATTCCGAACAATCATTTACTGCGAAGAATTTGACAAGCCATTTCATTCAATTTTATTTATGATATTCTGGAACCATATCATTCCTCAAACGATCGCCCATCGATTGCCCCTGTGAATATGTTTAAAATGTTACTGGTTTGGTATTTATATGGGATAAAATCGGAACGGCGCTTGGGCAGGAAATCCAGTTAAACATTGCGTATCGGTGGTTCTGTGGTTGAAATTCCGGATCACTCTACGTTCAGTAAAACGCGACTACGCAAGTGGAACGAGAGTCAGCTGTTTCAACAGGTGTTTTTAAAAATCGTCCAACGTTGCGTAAAGGACGCCATTGGCTATTTGATGGAATCGACCGTAGACTGTAAATATGGGAGCCTAACTGGTGTAGATGTATACCCAGCCAGCGAAAAAGAGAGTCTTCTGGTTTTACTGCACTTAGAGTGACAGATTAAAAATGGTGTTCCAATGCAAAGCATTGCATTGGATCGTGGCTACAATACCGGTGCTGTTCATCGCGGTCTGGAACCGCTGGGTATTACCGGATACATTCCAGCTATTCGCTTTTTCAATTCTCCGGAAAAGTACGGTTTTTTCTATCTACCCCAAGAAAATGCGTTTTGTTGCCTGGAAGGCGTCAAGCTTGTTTACCAACGGTTAAACTGCAGCCAAACAACCGGAAAATATTTGCGATGTTATCAGGTGCAAGGCGATACTTGCAAGCAGTATAAGCGAAACGCCATCTGCTTTAAGCAAACAGGCGTTGGGCGCAGAATTCTTGGAAGTAGTTGCTATCCTGCTTTCTATAGAGGGCACCAACGTATTGGCAGCGCTACCTACCGGCATATGATGCGCCTGCGTAAAATATGGGCAGTGGGATCGTTCTGTGTACTGAAACCAGAACATTGTCTTTCTAAGGTCAGAAATCAGAAAATTCAGATAAATAAGAGCAAGATAAAAAAGGTCTAACTGATCAGCAAAATCAGTTAGACCTTTTCTCTACAGGTATAAAATGAGGATTTTTAGGCTGCTGCAAGCCACCCGATTTTTTTCAAGCTCAATCAATCGGTATTTAACGAGCGCTATCAATCTGCTATCAAATGGGGATTTGGAAAATCAAAAAGTCAGTGTTTTCAAAGGTTTTCGGGCCCTCATATCCATTTTTGCTTATTCCCACTAGATAAATCCTATATTGGAAAGTCTATTTTCAGTTGATCAGCAGATAATTTACCCATAGTTTTAGCGGCTTTTATCTGCTATTCGTGTTTGCAGAATTTCTTAGTATCAAAACAGTATCACGGCTACTGGCCGCTCTATCAGTGGTAACGCTGGAAGTACATGCAGCTTGCAAAGCCGCTCTCCTGCCTACAGAATCGTTATAACCGTATCTATGGCATTTTTACTATACCAATTTACAATGCCAAATACAACGGCAGTGTCGCACAATTTGACTTTATGGCCAGCTTGGGCCACTGGCAATTGTGCGGCATTGCCTATACATCCACCGCTCAATCTGCATTGGCGATATTGCCATATATACCATTTAATTATATTGCATTATATAGTAATAATATACATAGAAGTATTTTTATATATATTATATAATAAATATTACAAATAGCTGTATATACTGCGGAGGTGGGCATCATCAAAAAGCTGCAGACGGGTGAGGTTTTTGCTATTTTACTGGGTGCCATCATCGGTTGGGGTGCATTTATGCTACCCGGCACCAAGTTTTTACATACTTCTGGTGTGATCAATACTTCCATTGGGATCTTCCTCGGCACGCTATGTATTGTATTGATTGAGCGCAGTTATCGCTACATGATGCATCAGGATATCAATGAGGGCGGCGAATTTTCCTACGTCGTCCTGTTTTTGGGAAAAAAACATGGCTTCATTGTGGGTTGGTTCCTATTTCTCGCATATTTGAGTCTAGTTCCCCTGAACGCCACGGCGTTTCCTCTGGTTCTCAACAAATGGATTCCCGGCCTTCTGGATTTTGGATATCTCTACGCCATTGCCGGTGACCCGGTATATCTGGGCGAAGTTCTGGTATCGGCGCTGATCGTTCTTCTGTTTACCTATTTAAACCTGAAAGGCACCAAGCAGTCGGGACAAGTACAGTTCTGGATCGTTGTGGCCTTAGTGGTGTGTGTCATACTTGTGACCGCCGGTATGCTGCTGACTGCGGATTTGGACGTGTTTTATCAGAATTATATTGTGGAAAATGGTTTATCTCTGGAACAGATTGTATCGGTCATCGCTATTACCCCGTTTCTCTTTATCGGATTTGACGCAATCCCACAACTGGTAAAGGACATGAACATGAGCCGCGGACGCGCCTCCCTCATGGCCGTCACAGCGCTTTTGATCGGCATGTTTTGCTATATTCTTCTGAATTTCTCCACCGCCTTGGCCTACAGCCCCCAGCAAGCCTACGGTATGGAATGGGCACTGGGTCAGGGCGTTCTGGAGCATCTGGGACATGTGGGGTTTTCCCTGCTGGTAATCGCGTTGGCCAGCGCGGTCTCCGGCGGCATCAACGGCTTTATGATCTGTGCCGTCAAATTGATCGGCGCCATGGGCCGCGACGATGTGCTGCCCAACAGACTGAGCAAAACCAACGAGGCGGGTATCAATCGCAACGCCATTTGGTTTGTTTCTCTGGTCAGTATCGCCGCCTGCTTCTTTGGCCGTGAAGTAGTTAACTGGGTCGTTGACATGTGTTCCTTTGGCGCATCTGTCACATATGGTTACGTCTGCATCACAACTTTCTGCCATGCCCCAGAACGGCGGGTACGGATCGAAGCAGCGGCAGGCGCCCTGATGAGCTTGGGATTTACCATACTGCTGCTGGTTCCATCCAGTCCGGCCGCACTAAGCACACCGGCTCTGGTATTCCTGGGAATCTGGATTTTCCTGGGTGCTGTGCTGTTTCTTCGACGGTTTGTTCTGGAACGCCAATGACGCGGTGCAGTTAAACTTGATTTGGTTTCCGCTGGGAAAGAAACACTGTGCGGTTCCAATAGATTCACAAAGCGGTAGGGAATACTGCAAAATTCAAGGAGGGTTTTTTATGAAATATTTGGTTGTCGGTGGTGTTGCTGGCGGTGCAAGCACAGCAGCAAGACTGCGTAGACTGGACGAAAACGCCCAGATCATCGTTTTTGAAAAAGGGCCTCATGTATCCTTTTCAAATTGCTGCCTGCCGTACCGCCTGAGCAACACCATTGCCAACACGGAAGATCTTGTGTTGATGCAGCCGGAAAAGTTTAAAAAACAGTATAACATCGAAGTACGGGTGGAAAACGAGGTTTTGTCCATCGATCGCGATGCCAAAACGGTGCAAGTACAAAACTTGACCACCGGCGAAACGTATCAGGAATCCTATGATAAACTGATCCTATCCCCCGGCGCAAACGCAGTGATTCCCAATCTGCCTGGCATCGAGGACGCCAATGTGTTCATTGTAAAGAATGTGGTGGACATCGCCAAGCTGTATGACTTTATCCATCGGGATTCGGTCAAAAAAATTACCGTAGTGGGCGGCGGCTTTATCGGTATCGAAACGGCGGAAAATCTGGTGGAAGCCGGTTACGAAGTCTCTCTGGTGGAGGCCACGTCTCAGATTCTGCGAATTTTTGACTACGACATGGTGCAGATTCTCCACAAGGAACTGCTGGATAAGGGCGTAAACCTGATTCTGGGCGATCAGGTAGCTTCTTGCGAGGGCTCCAATCTGCGTCTTGGCTCCGGTCGTCTGGTGGAAAGCGATGCCGTGGTCATGGCCATCGGTGTCCGTCCCGATACGAAGCTGGCTAAGGACGCCAGTCTCGAGCTGAATGAGCGGGGCGCCATCAAGGTGGATGCCAACTACCGTACCAACGACGAAAATATCTACGCCGTGGGCGATGCCATCGAGGTATTCAACGCATTGACCCATAAGCCCATGTCACTGGTTCTGGCGGGTCCGGCACAGAAGGAAGCCCGTGCGGCGGCTGACCACATCTACGGTCGCACGGTGCGCAATACTGGCTACATCGGCTCCAGCTGCCTGCGCGTATTTGATTACAATGCTGCCAGCACCGGCCTGACGGCGGCCCAGTGTGAAGCTCTGGGTATTTCCTATGACATTGCTTTTGTCATTCCGCAGGACAAGGTAGGCCTGATGCCCGATAACCATCCCCTGTTCTACAAGCTGGTGTACGAGGTTCCCACCGGCAAGGTTCTGGGTGCCCAGGCCATTTCCAAGGGCGAGGCGGCTAAGCGCATCGATATTGTAGCCACGCTGCTGAAATTCGGCGGCACCGTAGATGATCTGCGGGATCTGGAATTATGTTATGCGCCTCCCTTCTCCACAGCCAAGGACGCCGGCAATATGGCCGGTCTGGTGGCCTGCAATCTTCTGCAGCGGGTCTTCCGTCAGGTGCGCGTGGACGAGGTGCGCGGTCTGGTGGAATCCGGCGCGTATATTATTGACGTGCGGGAGGCCAATGAGTATGCAGCCGGTCACATCAAGACTGCAATCAACATTCCTCTCAGCCAGCTCCGGGAACGTCTAGACGAGATCCCCACCGACCGGCCCGTCTACCTGCATTGCCGCAGCGCACAAAGAAGCTACAATGCCTGCCTGGCACTACAGGGACACAACTTCCGCAATATCTACAATATTTCCGGCAGCTTCTTGGGTATCAGCTTCTATGAGTATTTTAACGATGTCACCCAGAAGAGGGAGCCCATTGTGACAGCCTATAACTTTAACTAATTGAATATCTTGAAACAGCGCAGCCGCGGGCAGAGTCTGACGCCCTGTCCGCAGCTGTTCGTAGTAGGGGGAGAATTGAGAATGAATTCGAATACAATCCACAAACCGCAATTTTTTGCGGGCGTCGTCGTCCTGGTTGCAACCTTGCTTCTGGGCGCGACGTTTCTGGGCAGCGAGATGCTCTTTTTCCGTATGTTGGTTGGTCTGGGGCTGGGCTATGCTCTGATGCGCTCTGCCATGGGCTTTGCCGGCAGCGCCAACCGAGCCTATAATACCGGTTCTACCAAACTTTTGCGCACCCTGATGTTCCTGTTTTTCATAAGCGCTGTCATATCCGGCGCCCTGACCTTTGTCAGCGGTGCGGATGCCTACGGCCTGTGGATCAACCAGATTAATCTGGGCCTGCTGCTGGGTGGTCTGATGTTTGGCACTGGCATGGCGTTCTGTATGTGCTGTGCTTCCGGTGTTCTGACTGACATGATCGAAGGTCCATCCCGTGCGATCCTGACACTGATTTTCTTTGGTATCGGCGTTTATGTGGGCTTTCCCCTACAGGCGACCCAGAGTTGGGTCACTGATACCTGGTTCCATACGGAAAGCTATGCCTCTGGTGTCTATCTTCCCGACCTGTTTACCGGCGATGGGCTCAACGGCTACCTTGGTGCGTTAATCCTGACCGGTGTGCTGTGTCTGCTGGTTTGTGCCGGAGCCAAGTGGTATGAGAACAAGCGCCGTCGGGAAAATACCTACACTGGTGTCCCCTCCGAGCGCGAGCAGGAGACCGCCCAGGTCGCAGCCCTGCAGGATACTTCCACTGCGCCCGTACTTTCCCAGAATACCCTTTACCGCCTCTTTGTTAAGCCCTGGACCTTGACCATGGGTGCTGTGGTCATTCTGCTGCTGTTTTCCTGCCTGATGATCGTGACCAAGGGCGGCTGGGGTGCCTCGACACCGTACGGCCATTGGTTTGGTCGAATCTTGCTGCTGTTCGGTGTATCTATCGACAGCATCACTGCCTTTACCCATCAGGGTGCAGAATCCTTTACAGCACCGTTCTTTTCCAATGCTATGAACGTACAAAATGTATGTATTATTCTGGGTGCTCTGGTGGCCAGTCTGACTATGGGAAAATTCACCCATCAGTTCCGGGAAGGTCTAAAAATTTCTTTCAAGGAAGTTCCGGTTTATATCATCGGCGGTCTGTTAATGGGCATTGGCACGCGTCTGGCCAATGGCTGTAATGTTGGCGCACTGTACACTCCCATCGCTAACCTGTCCCTGTCTGGCTGGATTTATTTTGTGTTCCTGTTCAGCGGTGGTATTTTGGGCAATATCATAAAAAAGCGCTATTTTGCATGCTGTAACAAATAGAGCGTCCATAATCACACAATTTTGCTTTAGATTGCACTGTATGACTTGAAGATAGGCACGGCTGCATAACTTTAGCATATGTATCAGTTGAAAACTATTTGATTTCACAATTAGCAAACAGCATAGTTGGAATCAGAGACATGGTGGTACGACATCTTATTGTCGTCCATATTAGCTTTAAAGCAAGTGAGAACAGTTGAGTTCGACATGCGCCAGCAGGCTCATATCTCTTGATCTCACTATCAAAGAGGGGCAGCCCGTACGGGTTGCCCCCCTTTTTCATTATCGCTGTATTTGTCATCGTTTTGTCTTTTCCATTGGTTCAACTCCCTGCCGCAGTGCCAATTCACCCCCCACACGCCGGCAGTGCTCCGGGGTTTGATCCAGGATAATCTGGGCATTCTTCCTGTCCTTGCGAAGCTGGGAAAGCTGCTGGGTGCAGCCGTCCCACTGATCCTTGAGGGTCTTCTGCTCCTCCGGATCATTACACCACCGGAGTTTATTGTAGAGGATGCTGCGCGGATTCTCTATGGCCTCAATCTGCCCCTGTGTTCTGACAATTAGCTGCGCCACTTGCTCCGCCGTTTCCAGCTCTCCACAGCCCAACAGACGGGTCTGGGCGGTGATATTGCAACTCCAGCCGCATGGCTGGAGAAAAGGGCTTATGTGGTGCTTTGCCTTTTGGGATAGCCCCATCAGGTAGCAATAGTGTACATAGAGCCGGTAGCGGTTACTCTGGGTCAGAATCAGCTGCATGATGCTGTGATATTGACGTAGTACCGGATACTTGGCCCGCCATTTCTGCCGGTCCTCCTTGTACCAAAACTGGAGTGATACAATAAAACCGCACACCCAAGGTGATATAATGAATTCAAGAAAGGGTGTCATAGATGGGGCAGAAATACACGGAAGAATATAAAGCCGATGTGCTGAAACTGGCCGATGAAATCGGAGTAAGCGCGGCGTGCCAGCGGCTTGGCATCTCCACGAAGGCAGTATACAGCTGGCGCCGAGCAGAGCGACTTGCTAGAGGTGAGATTCGCGGTGTGGAGCCGGGCGAAACACCAGAGCAAGCCGTAGCCCGTTTAACTCGTGAAAATAAAGAATTACACGAAGCAAACTATATTCTTCGGAAAGCGCTGGGTTTTATGGCGGGTCGATAACCGGTGTTCGCCCGCGTCATCTGTATGCATGGATCCAAGCCAATCATCAAAGCAGCAGTATTGCATTGTGCTGCCAGGTTCTCGGTGTACGCCGGGAAGGGTATTATGATTGGAAACGAAGACCGATGGACACAGACCGTGACGTTGAAACGGTATCGGCCCTAAAACAATTACGGCAACAGCATCCTTGCTATGGAGTACGCAGCTTGCGGGAGGCATTACCGGAAACACGGCGTCCAAGCTATGGGAAATGTTATCGGCTTTGTAAGGAAAATCATCTGTTAATACGCAAAAAGCGTCCACATAGCCTGACAAAGACCGATTTTCATGCATTACAAAACAATGATCTGGTGCGGCGGGATTTTACTGCTTCGGTACCCGGGATAAAGTACATCAGCGATATGACCGAAATCAAATGTGCAGACGGCAAGCTGTATCTTGCTGCAATTCTGGACTGTTTTGATGGCGCGGTAGTCGGTTATGCGATGCGTCCCCATATGCGCACCAGCTTATGCTGTGATGCGTTGCGCGATGCAGTTTCCCGCTATGGCTATCAAACCAGTTTGATCCTGCATTCGGATCATGGCAGCCAGTACACCAGTCAGGAATACCGTACGCTGCTCGCTCAGCATGGATCCATTCGTCAGAGCATGGGACGCACACATTGCTGTTTTGACAATGCGCGAATGGAGAGCTTTTTTGCGACGCTAAAAAAAGAGCTAATTTATCGGCTTCACTGCGTTTCGATGAAGCGGGATCAAGTTCGGCAGTTAATTTTTCGCTGGATCGAAACATATTACAACCGCCTCCGACGCAACACCGCCAACGAGAATAATCTGCCTCCACTTGTTAAACGTTTGCGGTGGATAAAAAATCGGAGTCAGGTCGCTTGATGAAGTAAGTTGGGTGTGCGGTTTTCTTGACTATTCCAAAA
>NZ_JBQKJP010000041.1:0-25425 GCF_052117205.1 Candidatus Agathobaculum pullicola
TACATGAATATGAAGCACTTGGAGGCGGCTCTGGAAGACGTCTCTATTGCCGGCTGACCTCATTCAGCCAGAATCTGCAAACATTTTTGCGCATAATTCTTGACAGCACCAAGAGACAGGGGGCGGACAGAAAGTTGGACTCTGGGAAAAAGGAGACGACTGAATGTATACGAAAGAACAGGAAGAAATTGCGCTGAAAGAGGGGATCTGTATATGCGGTAATCCAACGGTTGGGATATCCGAGCAAGTCCACCCTTTACCGTTGGCATGAACGCAGGAACGCCGGACTGGAGAATTGGCATGGTCATACAGCAGAGGTTCCCGAAGAACCCGATCATAAATGCAACACGCTGGATCATCCAAAGTATCCATCAGCGGCAAGAGACTGCGTACCAGCTTTGGTGAAGTGGATGTGTCGATTCCCCGAGACCGGAAGGGGGAGTTTGAGCCCCAGGTGCTGAAAAAGAACCAAACCAGCATTAGTTAGGACATAGAGGAGAAAATCCTGTCCATGTACGCCAAGGGTATGAGCACTGGAGATATTGAGACTCACATTCAAGACATCTACGGCATTTCCGTCTCGGACAGCACGGTCAGCCGAATCACAGACAAAATTCTGCCCATCGTCAAAGAGTGGCAGCAACGGCCTTTGTGGCCCATCTACGCCGTGGTATTTCTGGATGCAATCCACTATCATGTCCGCAGCGAAGGGCAGATCGTAAAGAAAGCAGTGTACATTGCCATTGGGGTCAACCTGGATGGCCGGAAAGACGTCTTAGGGAGTGGGTTGGCGAAAACGAGAGCGCCAAGTTTTGGGCCGCTGTCCTCAATGGCCTGAAAACCGGGGCGTAGAGGATATTTTCATTACCTGCACCGACAATTTGGCGGGATTTGATACGGTGATCCACGCCACCTTCCCACAGACCGAGATCCAGAACTGCATCATCCACCAGCTACGCAATTCCAGCAGGTATGTGTCCTACAGGACCTGAAGCCCCTTTGAAGGCGGTCTATGCCGCCGTGGACGAACAGGAAGCTCTGGATGCTCTGGACATCACATCAGTGGCCATTCAAGCAATAATGCGTGGAATTCTGGCTATCTATTGATGAAGTATCCGGATTTCTGGTAACAGTTAACGACCAAACCGCAGCTGTGTTGTTGCCAAATCATGATGCACACTCCGTATTGATATGAAGTACTGCTCCTTTGTATAATCATCCGTTTGAAGTTGCGTGCAATGAACAAACCCTAGATATGCGAGGCCATCCTGTATATCCGGAGTGACTGTGATATTTTAAAATCCTACCGCCCTTAATTATACAAAACTTTTCTTTTGTATAATTATATATATTGAATCTAGAAGGCTGTTCGCTCTTCTGTACCACTCACCTCAACCACTACAATTTCCGGTGGATTGAACACTCTCGGCTTCCAATCAAGTGCTAAGCCACGACCGACGATTTCAGTCATGCTGCCACAGGTATATTGGCCACCAGCGTATTTCGGAAAAAAGCCCTGATTCGGCGCAATCAAACCATTGAGCAGATATGGGATACGCCATTGACCACCATGCGCATGTCCGCACAATACCAAGTCAAATGGATACTTTGCATACTCTGTGATATATTCAGGCCGATGTGCTAACAACACACACAACTGCTTTGCGTCCAGATTTTGGAACTTTGATAAAACATGCCGATATTCTTCTGACGCTCCGTATGAGCGAGCCTGTCGAGTCCCTGTTGAGGCAGGATCATCCACGCCGCACAGGATAAAGCTGACGCCATCTATTGTTACTGTCCGCTGTTCATTCCTCAGGACGTGAACACCATATTGTTCAATCATGTCAAATATTTCTTCCGCTTGCTCGCTCCAGAATTCATGATTACCCGATACATAGTAGCAAGGTGCAATTTGGGTAATTTGCTGCAATAATTGTTCTGCTCCATCACGAGAAATCTTATCATCCACGATATCTCCACACAGCAAAATACAATCCGGCTGCTCACGGATAACTCGCTCTATCAACTGACATTGATTCTCTCCGTAAATGCAGCTGTGCAAATCAGAAAGCATCAAAAGACGCATCCCCTGCCCCTCTTTCAATTTATCGGTTTCCAGCGTATAATATCGCGTCACCAAACCACACTGCAAGCTGGCTATTCCAATGCCAACCGCGCACAGCAGAATTGCATGTATCCATCTTTTTCTATTATTCATTACAACCTCCATCATAAAAACAAGGGGACATAAACGTTTTTTCCGTCCATGTCCCCCATCTTATTTAGATATCAGTTTGCCTCTTGTCGCATATGGATTGCAATCTGTTTTGATTTGATAAAAACGCTGAGCTTCTTGTATGCGACCATTGTTATGATGGTCAAAATCACACCTTTAATCAGATTAAAAGGTAAAATCCCCAACAAAAGGTATGCCCCCATACCATTGATAGCAGGGTTGACCGCTTGGCACATGTCAAAAATGGCATCCAAGTTCCATCCCATTCCATTAACATAAAACGGGATGATCAGGCAGTAATTCGTCAGCATGCCCATAGCTGCCATGGCCACAGAACCACACAGACAGCCTACAACCGCCATTTTTCTAGACTTATGTGCACGATAAATAAGTACAGCAATTATAACCAGCGTTGATAACATTAAGAAATCGGCCAATTCACCAGAGCCTGCTGTCTGGCTCTGTGTTAAATGAATGAGATCCTTAATCCCGATCATCGTAATGGCCGGACCTATTCCGAAAATGAATGCTCCAATCAAAACGACAGCCCCTGACAGATCCACCTTAAGAAACGGGGGCATGAATGGAATGGGAAATTCAAAATACATTAAAACGGTAACAATCGCTGCAAATACTGCGGTATACGTAATTTTACTGGTTTTTGTCATAGGTATTTTCTCCTTTGCAAGGAGTTCTGTTTGGCTGGGGTAACAAAAAGCCCTTGGAACATTCCAAGGGCATGCAGACGTACCGAAATACACCTGTTTCTTTCATCCGGACTATAACCGTCGGTTGGGATTCACACCCATCATGCCTTTCGGCTCGCAGACTATCGGACAAATCGCCCGTATACTGCCGGTGGAGACTTTCACTCCGCCCTGAAACAGAACTATTCATTTATAATATATATTATAGGCGTATCTGCCATACTTGTCAACCCCCTACGGATATTCTTTTAATAATCTCTTCCATTTCCTCCCGGGAAGAAACTGCATTTATAAATTCCAATAGCGCATTGGCCGTCATATGGGATGGTAAATCCAATGCTTTGAGCACTTCTGTACGACGTTTCACGCTGTTCGGTTGACCGGATAAGCCCCATGCAAAAAAATCCGCCTTACTAATGATCTTTTTATCCCGTGTGGAGGAATTTGTTTGTTCCTCAAAGGTAGCGCCTGCACGACGTAGCGCCTCTAAAATAACTTCCGGGCGCATTCCTTCTACCCCCAGCTTTCCTTCCTTTGAACCATGACGTTTGCGTCGCTCCTTGCCGGTGACATCCGGAATATAGGCTTGCTTCACACTTCCAGACGGTAATGCCCCTTTTATATAATTGCGAATGACAAAACCAGCCCCATCGCTATCCGTTAACACAATTAAGCCACGTGATGACGCAATTTTTCGCAGTAAGCGGAGCTGGTCCTTATCATGAAAGATCCGAAAGCCCCCGCTTTCAAGAACAACCGCATCCACAACCTGACGGACTGTATTTGCATCATAACGGCCTTCTACCACAATGGCCTCACGAACCCGTATCACTTTATCCCTCCTTCAGTGCAGATGCCATGGACAACAGCGTTAATTCAATCTGTTTTTGACGCTCCACCGCACTGCCCTTCAGCGCTGCATCGGTTTGTGCGCACAGAGAAGCAATCTGACGCAGCCATTTTAGGGATACACGTCGTGCTGCGCTTTGTAACTGCTTGGCGTAATATGGAGATTTAGAGCCAATCATATCCATTAACTGTTTTTCCCCTGCACGCGCTTCAAAACAAAGTTTTGCCGCATATAAGCGCTGAATATGGCGTGTGATTGTCGTAAAAATCATTACTTCATTGTTCTTCTGTGCAATCAAATCACCTACTAAAGACACTGCGCGTTCAAATTTTCCTGCTGTTATAGCATCGGTCAAATCAAAAACCACAGCATCCAAAATCGGTGAACAGACCGCATCAATGTTGTATTTTTTGATTTCCCCCGTAGTGGTATGAGCTGCAGCCTTCTCCATCTCTCCCGCCAGATTGGTCATAGAATTCCCACAAAGGAAAATCATGTACGACGCATCCTCCGGCGAGATGGCACAACCAAGCGCACGGGCGCGTCGCTCCAACCACGCAACCAGTTCACGCTCTTCCATGTGAGTGAACTCCACAAAACAAGCGATCTTTTGCAGCGTCTTATATAACTTTGTTCGTTTGTCTGGTTTGCCATCTAAAATATCATAGTAGAACACCAGACAAACATAGTCTGGTAAATCTTCCAGTAATGCGGGCAGCATGTCGGAGAACGCAGCAGGCGGTTTGAACAAATCAAAATCAGTCACAATAATTAATTTTTTTCCCGACATCGCAGGATAACTGTCTACCGCCTCGGTAAGCTGTTCCGGAGTCAGCCCCTTCCCCTCTAATTCAATCCGATTAAAATCTGCAAATGTGGGATCAATGACTTTCTCCCGGAGCTGCTGCAAGTAATATTCTTTTAAATAGCTTTCCTCGCCGAAGATCACATACAGCGATGTAAAAGTCCCGTTTTTCAAATTCTGAAGTAGCTGCGATTTTCCGTTGGATTTAGTCTTTTCCTGTGGCATGTTTTCACTCCTTCACAAACTGCCGCACAATTTCTCCGGTTACATAGGGACTTTCTACAGATAGTCCATGATATTCAGACACGACTTCACCAAATCCAGCTTGTACAATTATTCTCTCTGCGCCCATTGCATCTAATGCTTGCGTTAACAATTCATCGTCCTCCATATTTCTTTGCGAAAGAACAACTTCCGATGCGAAAATCGACGATGATTCTAAAAAGGCTGCCAACTGTTTTTGGGTTGGACTATGCAAAATCAAAACTTCGCTTGCAATTTGCACACCCATCTTCCCATCTGCTACAGGAAAAACGGTGATCGGAGCCGCACCGGTATCCAGTGTCTTGGTTTGACTGATTTCCTGTGCGTCCACCTGTTCACAAAGCTCCAGCAAATCCGAATTATACTTGGTTGATTTACTCCCAACTGGTATCAAAATCTGATTTACAGAAACCGTTTGCAGTAGCGTTGGTAGATCACGTGCGTGTCCTCGATCTACTGCTGTCAAAATCAGGGTATCAATATGGTCAATATTGTGATAGCGCATCCATTCTTGTACCATCTGTGCGGCATCTCGATAGCCGCCATCTCCAGCACAATCAATCAGTGTTGCCTGTGTTGTATCAGAAACAAGGATAGCTTGCCCCGTTCCGCAGGGTAAATAGGTCACACGATAAGACCGCTGATATTGATAAGTGCTCAAACCGCTGAGTATGACTAAGCACAAACACACAATTGGCATAGCAAATTTCCATTTAATGCGATTACCTATTATCAGCCAAGAAAGAATAACTGTAAAACAAAGAAATAGTGCCGCAAGCCCAAAGCCATCCCCCCAGCTTACCATCCCAAACGGAAGATTCGATATGCGCTCTGCTACCCATAGGATATAATACAGCGGAGGTTGTGTGATTGCGGACAAGACAGGCAGTACAGCCGGGCAAATTGCTGAAGATATGCAAATTAGAAAACCCGCGATAAAGCATACGGCAGTTACGCCAACCACTAACAAATTACTAAGAACAGATAGAATCGAGATGTAGCCAAAGGAAGAAAGCAGTATTGGTGCGGTAAAGATGGTCGCACAAATGGTACATGATACTGCGCCGACAATAAAAGATAGAAGTCTGTAAAGGGGTTTCGGAAGATCATGAAATGGACGGAGCATACGCGTTTGCATCTTTCCGGCGAGTAAAACCAATCCAAGCGTTGCCGCAAAAGACAGTTGCAAGCTCAAACCGGCAATTGCATACGGGTTTTGCATGAGCAGCAGGGCAAGTGCTGCGAACAAGGAATTCAGTGTATCCGATTCCCGTTTGGTTATGAACGCACCAGCTGCTATCAAATACATAATAGCAGCACGAATCACCGACGGCGACGCACCTGCGATCGGCACGAACAGAAGAAGGAGCGGAACAGATAGATAGGTACCGAGTCTTCGTCCGAATAGTAAATAGCAAAACGCAACCAGAAAACCAACATGAAGCCCGGAAACAGCAACCAGATGGCTGAGTCCTGCAATACGCAGAGAAATAGCGTCTGCAGAGGAGATGGCATCCTTGTTGCCAATCATGAGGCCGGTTAGCAAACCAGCTTCCCGCTCTGGCAAGGCATCCTCTATCGCCTGTTTGCAAAAGCGTGCGATGCGCTGCGGAATCCAACGTGGTGAACCGTTCTCTGTCTGTAGCACAGCGAACGACATTGGTGTATCGTCTTCGTTCTTTGTATACGAAGCAGTAATATAGCATCCCTCCGATGCCTGATATGCTGCACGATCAAATCCCTCTAAATTCCCAGGCAGATAAAATCCAACGTTGACTTTAATTCGATCGCCAGCATAAAGCGGCGTTTCAGTCAGCGGCAAATAACAATACATGCGAAAGCTGCGCTGTAGAATAGTATTATCATTTACAGATAATTCTGCTCTCTGGTTATCATCATATACTACAGCATCCTGTAGTACAGTTGCTGTAATTTCGGCATGAGAGCCTGCCAGCATACGAACGGGATCTACAAAAATAGATCGATATGCGGAAAATCCAGTCAGTGCAAGAAACGCGGCTGCCAACATGCAGCACAGCGTAAACAACTTCTCATAATTTATCAATGCACCTGCGGCGGCTAAAGAAAGGGACAGGAGCAAAAGGGAGAGATTAGGCTTTATATAAATATCTAAACATACTGAACAAAATATGGCCATAGCCGCTTCTGGAACCAGAAAAACAAGTGGACGCTCCCGCATATTATCCCCCTTCCCTGTTTGATGAGAAAAAAGAAGTGGCGGTAAGGCCACTTCTTGCGTATTCAGCCCGGAGGCCAAGTCATATCACGGCCAGAAAGCACATGGAAATGCAGATGAAATACACTCTGTCCCGCCTGTTCTCCGATATTGGAAACCACGCGAAAACTATCCATCTTCATATCCGCCGCAATTTTAGCGATTACCTCAAAACAATGTGCCACAATGGCGCTGTTGGAAGAATCTATTGCAGCCACCGATTGGATATGCTGCTTGGGAATGACCAAAAAATGTGTGGGCGCTTGTGGATCAATGTCATAAAAAGCATAGCACAATTCGTCTTCATAAACCTTTTTCGAGGGAATATCCCCCGCAACGATTTTGCAGAACAGACAATCTTCCATTCAAACCGCTCCTTTCTGTGTTTTCATTATAACGGATTTAGAGCAACGCTTCAACAATATTGTTGACCGCTTCCAATGCTTCCTCCAGTTTTTCCGGCTGCTTGCCGCCGGCAGTTGCACTATCCGGACGGCCACCACCGCCGCCGCCAACCATCTTAGCCACTTCCTTGATAATCTTTCCAGCATGGGCGCCCTTCTTAACGGCCTCCACACCACAAACACACAGCAGGCTAATCTTCCCGTCATTCACAGCGGACAAAACAGCAACCATATTCGGTGCCTTATCCTTAATGCTGTCCCCCATTGTGCGCAGGACATCCGCAGTTGCATCTTCAAGTTTGCTGGCAACGACATTCACGCCCTTGACATCACGCGAAATATTCAGCAAATCCACCATTTGCATGGATGCCACTCTGCTGTTGAGCTTGTCAATCTTTTTGGTCATTGCGCGCAACTCGCCCACCGTCTGCTCAATCTTGGCAGGCAGCTCATTCGGCGAAGTTTTAAGTGCTGCCGACGCATCCGCTAACAGCTGCTGACGTTCATTCAGATAAGCCAGTACCGCCTTACCGGTCACTGCTTCAATTCGACGCACACCGGCTGCAACCGATGCTTCACCAATGATTTTAAACGCACCCGCCTTGGCCGTATTATCCAGATGCGTGCCGCCGCACAGCTCGATGGAATCACCCGCCTGAACGACACGCACAACCGCACCGTATTTTTCACCAAACAGTGCCATTGCACCCTTCTTTTTGGCATCCTCAAGGGACATTTCCTCGGTGATAACCGGGCTGCCAGCCAGAATCGCTTCGTTGACAAGCGTCTCGACCTGCGCCAGTTCTTCAGGTGTCAGCGCCGCAAAGTGTGTGAAGTCAAAACGGATATGGTCATTAGCCGTATAGGAGCCTGCCTGCTCGACATGATCACCCAGCACCTTGCGCAGCGCCTTCTGGAGCAGATGAGTTGAAGTATGCGCACGGCAGATGGCCTGTCGGTATTCCGCATCCACCTTAGCCTGCACCTCATCTTCTACCGAAATTTCACCTTCGGTCACAACACCAATGTGCATATATTTACCATCCTTGGTCTTCTGTACGTCAGAAACGGATACTACGCCGTTTTTGCCTTCCAGAATACCATGGTCGCCAATCTGGCCGCCCATTTCCGCATAGAACGGCGTATGGTCGAGCACGACGGTAATCTTTTCGCCCCTGGCAGCGGCACCGGACGGTTCGCCCTCATTGACAATGGCCAGCACCTTTGCCGCTTCTCCCAGCGTCTCATAGCCATCAAAGCGGGTCTTAATAGACTTATCCAGGCCGAGATCCTCACTCCGCCAGCCCAAATCACCCATCTTCTTGCGGTCCTCACGAGCGCGCTCACGCTGTTCATTCATCAGGCGGTCAAACTCATCGCGATTGGTAGTCATGCCCTGTTCTTCCAAAATTTCAAGAGTCAGGTCGATTGGGAAGCCATAAGTGTCATACAGCTGGAATGCATCAGCTGCAGGCAGTTCCTTACCGTCTGCCGCTGCGATACGCTCGTTGAGGATGGAAAGACCGCTGTCAATCGTCTTATTGAAGCTTGCTTCTTCGTTTTCAATAACCTTGTGAATATACTTCTGCTTCTCAACCAGCTCCGGATAAGCTCCACCCGATTCCTGAATCACGGTCGTTGCTACATCAGAAAGGAACGGGCGGTCAATACCAAGCAGCTTACCATGACGTGCGGCACGGCGCAGCAAGCGGCGCAGCACATAGCCGCGGCCCTCGTTAGATGGAATAACACCGTCGCAAATCATCATAACGGTCGAACGAATATGATCTGTTACCACGCGCAGCGAAACATCGGTCTTTTCGCTGTCACCATAATGCTTGCCGGCAATTTCGGAAACTTTGTTGGTGATGTTGCGTACGGTATCCACATCAAACAGCGAACCCACGCCTTGCACCACGCATGCCAAGCGTTCCAGACCCATACCGGTATCAATGTTCTTCTGCTTCAGTTCAGTGTAGTTGCCGTGGCCATCGTTATCAAACTGTGAGAATACGTTATTCCAGACCTCCATATAGCGATCACAGTCACAACCGACCGTACAGCCCGGCTTGCCACAGCCGTATTCCGGACCGCGGTCATAGTAAATCTCCGAACACGGGCCGCACGGACCAGAGCCATGCTCCCAGAAATTATCCTCCTTGCCAAATCGGAAGATACGCTCCGCAGGAATTCCGACTTGCTTATTCCAGATTTCAAACGCCTCATCATCATCCACATAGATAGACGGATACAGACGATCCGGATCAATGCCAACCCATTCCGGGCTGGTCAGAAATTCCCAGCTCCATGCGATGGCTTCTTTTTTAAAATAATCACCGAAAGAGAAATTACCCAGCATCTCAAAAAAAGTGCCATGACGTGCTGTCTTACCTACATTTTCGATATCGCCGGTGCGGATGCACTTCTGACAGGTGGTAACACGATGGCGCGGCGGCTCCTGCTCTCCAGTGAAAAAGGGCTTCATCGGTGCCATGCCGGAATTGATCAGCAGAAGCGATGGGTCGTTCTGTGGGATAAGCGAAAAACTCGGCAGGCGGAGATGTCCTTTGGTTTCAAAAAACTTCAGATACATTTCGCGCAGCTCATTCAGACTTCTGTACTGCATATTTTTATCCTCCAAATTTTAGTTTACATAACAAAAAAACTTCCGCCCACTCTTTAGGGGCGAAAGCATTCTTCCACGGTACCACCCTAATTTGCGCCGCTGATGACGCATCTTAGTGATCGGATATCGCGGATCAGACGGTCTGCTTTCACAGACTGCTCGGAAGTGGCTGTCCTCCGGTTTGGCAAAGGGCTTGCACTCTCCCCTCTCGCTATATGCCAGATGCCGAAAAACTCGTTTCCTCATCGCATTATCATATTTGTTCTTATAAAAGTATATCATTTTATATTTTTTTGTCAACAGAAAAACCGACCATTAGGCCGTTTTTTCAGGAGGAAGAATGAGAAATATTCAGTTCATTATGTCGCATCCGGTCGGGTGACCTTTTTCACCCATTTCCAGCTGCGCAGTCGAATCACTACCGGAATTGCCTTATACAGCTGATCCCATTTGAGCAAGAAAACACTACAACCGGCGCTCACTTCCACCAGAATGCCGCCATCGCAGAAAATGGTACAAGACTCAGCCACATGCTGATTAAATTCATCTTCGCACTGAAGGCCGTATCGCCCCCCGCCTCGAATGACGCCGTTATCACAAGCCATCTGATAAGACGTGCCAACGGTTGTGATAGAAAGCACCAACATGAACTGCATAGATAATTCATCTGCCCGTTCGGTCAATGTTCCGCCCCCATAGAGCCTGATTGATATGGACAGGCGTAAAAACGCGGGTGTAGTCTTGTACATAGCTAATATCAATGCGGCGTAGTTTCGTTAAGGTCAAATTAAGCTTATACTCCTTGTATTTCAAATTATAAATAACAATCAACAACTCTACGCATCGCGATACCAGTGCTACAATTGCAGCACCGCGTACTCCCATTTCGGGAAAGTATACCTTGCCATAGATCAGGAAATAATTGAGACATACATTGATGATTAATGTGGAACCCGAAATGATATAACCAATTTTGACTATGCCAATTGAGCGAAGCGACCAAAATATTGGTAGCACTATAATAATATACATAAAACAGATGATTTTAAAATACTGTTGTCCATGGGCAATGACCGCATGGTCATTTGATAAAAGATCGAGCAGCCAAGCCGAGCATCAAGGTATCCATCAGATTCCCACCATATACCAACAGATTTTGCAGCGCGGCATGGAAAATGCCAAAATCATAAATGATTTATAAAATGTTTTTTATCATCTTTAACACCTTTTTAAATATGTGTTTCTCGGTCAGGTAGAATAAGTTTCGCAAAAACAAAAAAGACATGGTTTGCAGATCTCTGGTAGAATGAAGTCGAGACACACCATTCTGAAAGGAGACAGCAAACCATGTCCGAGAAGATTGTACAGCTAAACGAGGAAGTTATCAAGGGGCAGCTCAAGGAACTGGTGCGAGGCAGCGTAGAGGAAACCCTCAATGAGCTGCTGGAAGCCGAGGCTCAGAAATTGACCCAGGCTGCCCGGTATGAGCGCAATGAGCAGCGCCAGAGCTACCGCAGCGGCCACTATAGTCGCAACCTCACCACCACTTCCGGGGATGTCACTCTCAAGGTGCCTAAGCTCAAGGGAATCTCCTTTGAAACTGCCATTATTGAGCGGTATCGCCGCCGGGAGAGCAGCGTGGAAGAGGCCCTCATTGAGATGTACCTGGCAGGTGTATCCGTCCGGCGTGTGGAGGATATCACCGAGGCCCTCTGGGGGCAGCAAGGTTTCTCCCTCCACCATCAGTGAGCTGAATAAGAAAGCGTATGTCCACATTGAAGATTGGCGGAACCGTCCTCTGCAAGGTGAGCGGTATCCTTGCGTCTATGTGGATGGGATCCACCTGCGCCGCAATTGGGGTGGAGAATTTGAAAATGTAGCCATTCTTGTGGCAATTGCGGTCAATGAAGATGGATATCGTGAGGTTTTGGGTGCCGCAGAGGGTATGAAGGAAGACAAGGCCAGCTGGATCAGCTTCTTCCAGTGGCTGCGTGGCCGTGGTCTGGACGGCGTGAAACTCATCGTTGGCGACAAGTGTCTTGGTATGCTGGAAGCCGTGGGAGAGGTGTTTCCTGAGGCCAAATACCAACGGTGTACCGTCCACTTTTACCGCAATGTGTTCTCTGTCACACCTCGCTCAAAGGTGAAGTTGGTAGCCAAGATGCTCAAAGCGATCCATGCTCAGGAGAGCAAGAAAGCTGCCCGAGAAAAAGCTAAGGCCGTGGTACAGGAACTGCGTTCCATGAAACTGAAGGAGGCCGCCAAGAAGGTAGAGAATGGCATTGAGGAAACATTGACCTATTGCGATTTCCCCAGCGAACACTGGACCCGTATTCGTACCAACAACGTTATTGAGAGGCTAAACCGGGAGATCCGCCGCCGCACTCGTGTGGTGGGCAGTTTCCCAGACGGCAACTCTGCCCTTATGCTTGTCTGTGCCAGACTGCGCCATGTGACCGGCACCCAGTGGGGCAACAAGAAGTACATGAATATGAAGCATCTGGAGGCTGCTACTGAGGATGCCTCCATTGCTGGCTGACATCATTCATGCCAGGGACTGCAAACCAATTTGCGCAAAACTCTTGACACTACCTGTTTCTCATGGATTTACAGCATCATATTCATTTCAAGGGACAATTCCACATTTCAATATCCATTTCCCAATTGTTTCGCATAAAAAATATGGTTTTCTAAGTTTTGCGCAAGTGTTCTAATCTTCCTAACTTATCAATAAAAGATATCATTAACACCATTCATAGATATCGAAAAGCGACACCCACAATTGTGAGTGCCGCTTTTTAAGCATTTCTGGGTAGTATTAGTACATGCCGCCCATATCCGGAGCTGCCGGAGCAGGTGCCACAGGCTCCTTCTTATCGGCAACCAAGCTCTCAGTGGTCAGAACCATGGACGCTACCGAAGCCGCGTTCTGTAGCGCAGAGCGGTTCACCTTAGTCGGATCAACAATACCGTTGGAAATCATATCACCATATGTCTCGGTAGCTGCATCAAAACCATAGCCAACCTTGCCGCAATTTTTGATCTTATCAACAACAATCGCGCCTTCAATGCCAGCGTTAAACGCAATCTGCGCCATCGGTGCCTCCAGACCACGTGCAACAATTTGCATACCAGTCTTCTCGTCGCCTTCTGCAGCCTCAGCCAGCACTTCAACCGCTGCAATTGCATTGACGTATGCAACACCGCCGCCAGCAACAATACCTTCTTCCACCGCTGCGCGCGTTGCATTCAGCGCATCCTCAATGCGCAGCTTCTTTTCCTTCATTTCGGTCTCGGTAGCTGCACCAACCTTGATAACTGCAACACCGCCAGCCAGCTTAGCCAAACGCTCCTGCAGCTTCTCTCGGTCGAAATCAGAAGTTGTACGCTCGATTGCGCCACGGATTTCCGTTACGCGATTTGCAATAGCCTGCTTGTCGCCAGCACCATCCACAATTGTAGTGTTTTCTTTGGTTACCTTAATCTGACGAGCAGAACCAAGCATATCCATGGTTGCATCCTTCAGTTCGATGCCGACCTCCTCGGAAATTACGGTACCGCCAGTCAGGATAGCGATATCGCGCAGCATATCCTTACGACGATCGCCAAAGCCCGGTGCCTTAACTGCAACACAAGTGAAAGTGCCGCGCAGACGGTTGACAATCAGGGTGGACAGAGCCTCGCCCTCAATATCCTCAGCAATAATGAGCAGTTTCTTGCCAGACTTGACAACCTGCTCCAGGATCGGCAGCAATTCCTGAATGTTGGAGAGCTTCTTATCGGTGATCAGCACCAGTGCGTCATCCAGATTTGCTTCCATCTTCTCGGTATCGGTGCACATATAGGGAGTAACATAGCCACGGTCAAACTGCATACCTTCGACAACTTCCGAATAGGTTTCTGCAGTTTTGGATTCCTCAACCGTAATCACACCGTCAGTGGATACCTTCTCCATTGCCTCTGCAATCAGCTTGCCAATCTCATCATCACCGGAAGAAATCGCACCAACACGGGCGATGTCATTGGTGCCGTCCACGGTCTTGGAATTCTTAGCAATGGCTTCCACTGCCGCATTGACAGCCTTGGAGATACCGCGGCGCATCACCATCGGGTTTGCACCTGCCGCTACATTCTTCAAGCCCTCGCGAACAAACGCCTGCGCCAAAACGGTTGCCGTTGTGGTGCCATCACCGGCCACATCGTTGGTCTTGGTTGCAACTTCCTTGACCAGCTGTGCACCCATATTCTCATACGGGTCATCCAACTCGATTTCCTTCGCAATGGTCACACCGTCATTTGTAATCAGCGGCGCGCCATACTTCTTATCCAGTACGACATTACGGCCCTTCGGACCAATCGTAACCTTTACCGTATCAGCGAGCTGATCGATGCCACGCTGCAGTGCCTTGCGCGCATCCTCGCCATAAATAAGCTGCTTTGCCATGATATATTACCTCCTGAAATACTGCTTCTTACTCAACAATTGCAAGAATATCACTCTGGCGAACAATAATATACTTCTCGCCGTCCAGCTTGACCTCAGTGCCGGTGTACTTGCCGGTGATGACCTTCTGTCCCTTCTGGACTTCCATCTTGATTTCCTTGCCATCTACCACGCCACCCGGGCCAACCTCAATAATCTCAGCAACCTGCGGTTTTTCCTGCGCAGACGCAGTAAGAATGATACCGCTGGCAGTGGTTTCCTCTGCCTCTACCATCTTGATCACAACACGATCGCAAAGGGGTTTGAGTTTCATAACGGATGCCTCCTATGATAAATAATATTAACAAAGCCACAGTTTAGCACTCATGCAACCGGAGTGCTAACTTGAGTATTATATTACATCAACTTTTTCTAATTGGCAAGAGGTTTTTTGGAAAATACGTCAAAAAATTTATGAATTTTTTATGAATTAATCAGACATATCTTTTTCAGTTAGCAACTTGATACTTCGAGTGCTTAAAGTATATGTGAAGTTCGCATTTAAGCATGCCATTATAGAGTTTTCGCCGTTTATCCGCCTTTTTCCCAAAACAGCGTTCAAATAACGGATCTGAACTGAGAATATACTGCTTCATTGGCGATTTTTCAACTGCACGACCAAACTTTTGATACAGCGCCTCCGCTTGCTTCAGATCAAGCAGCCGCTCTCCATACGGCGGATTCGCAATTAGCACTCCATTGCGCATATAATTCCGTGTAACAGCATCTGCTTGTTCAAAAAATACCGTATTAGCCACGCCCGCTTTGCGTGCATTCTCAATCGACAACTGTACGCAGGAATAATCAATATCGCTGCCGACTATATCGAAATGTGCGCTGCTATCAGCCATGCCGATGGCATCTTCCCGGGCTTGACGCCAGACAGACGCATCAAAACAGGTCCATTTTTCCGCATCAAATGCACGCATCAGGCCTGGCGCACGCCGCTGTGCAATCATTGCAGCCTCAATTGCAATCGTGCCTGACCCACAGAACGGATCGAGAAATGGTTCTCTCCCCCGCCAGCGAGCTATTTTCACCAGTGCCGCTGCCAGTGTTTCCCGCAGCGGCGCCGCGTTGCTGTTGGCACGATAGCCGCGCTTATGGAGGCCGACCCCCGAGGTGTCAAGATATATCTCGGCAGTATCTCGCATGATCGCAAACTGAATTTGATATTTTACGCCGCTTTCCTCGAACCAACTTTGATGATAGTATTCCCCCAGTCGGGATACCACTGCTTTTTTTATAATCTTCTGGCAGTCCGGTACCGAGTGCAGCGCAGAATTCAAGCTATGTCCTTTCACTGGGAACGCAGCGTCTTTTGGAATAAACTGCTCCCATGGCAGTGCACGCACTCCCTCAAACAATTGGTCGAATGTTTTAGCGGGAAACATGCCCAGCCGAATCAATACACGCTCCGCACAGCGCAGATTCAAATTTGCCCATGCCAGCGTATTTTCGTCTCCCTCAAACAGCACTCGACCATTTTCGGCATATACATCACTTAGTTTGCCGCCAAAACGCAACTCATCCGCCACAATGCCTTCCAGTCCGAATAACGTCGGACAACACATGGTTAATTCCATGTCATGCACTCCCCTTTTCTCCTGCAAAAAGGCTCCTGCCGAAAGCGCGGGCAGGAGCCGTCATATTATGTGTTTATCTTATCGGTTTCATCCACATTTGTCAAGCCATTTACCACATATGCAGTCCAGGTAAATACGGTTTTTCGATTCGTTTGGATAAATAATATAGCAAGCGAATTCCCATCAGGCGCAGTACGATGATATAGAGTATTCCCACACTGACTATGGTACACGCCAGCACTGCTATGTCGGAATAGCAAATCTGAGAAAACACCTGATGGAAAACGCGCGTCCAGAAAAACAGTGCTGCACCGCAAAAGAATGGAACACCAAAGCGTCGAATTGGCCGCAGTGAAAATCCCACTTTCCGATAGAGAATGATAAAATTCAGCAAAAATGCTACAGCTCCAGTGAGCAACATGGCAATGAGGTATCCATATATGCCCAGCCACGGGAAAGCACACCAACGATACATTAGAAAAACCTGACACAATTCTGCGCCAACCGAGATTATTACATTCCAATGCTGCAAACCAAGTGCATTGAGCAAGCTGCCGGATGCCATTTGATAATAGCAGACTATGGCTGTGGCGCCTAATAGGGATACATAGAGTGTACTCAGTGATTGCCTGAAAAACAGCACACTTAATTTGGGTGCAAGCGGAATCAAAACAGCAGTTGCCGGTACCGCAATCAGGCCAACCGTTGTTATGGCTCTGCCCACTAAAGCCCGTACCCGTTTACTATTTCCGGTGGCTTGCGCCCCCGTTATAGCCGGTAACAGCGCAGTACAAACCGAACTGACCAAGGCGATGGGAAGCAGCAGCAGCGGCATTGCCATTCCCGACAGGACACCCAGTGCGGACAATGCCTGTTCGTAACTTAGCCCTGCAACCATCAGCCGCTTGGGCAGCAAGATGGATCCGGCCGAACTAATCACATTGCCTATCAGAGCCGATGCGGAAACGGGAAGCGCAATGAAGAAAAACTGACGTACAGTTTCGCCCTCCAACGGAGCATGTCTGACTCCTTGCATTTTCCAATGTCGAAACAGAAAACTTAAAAAAGCAGCACTGAACACTTCGCTGATGACCATGCCGGCAAATATCAGCATGGCAATGGTGCCATAGTCCTCGCCTTGATACTGGTACAGCAAAAACCAAACCGTGGCAATACGAATTACCTGCTCACAAACCTCAGAAGTTGCCGCGTATTGCATCCGCTCCAAACCAATGAATAGTGATTTGAAGATATTCTCTATACCGGTCAGCGCAAGGCAAAGCAGCATAAATGGAAACGCACGTGCACACCGACCATCACCCAAAATATCAGATGCAATCCACTTTCCTCCCAGCAACAAACACGCTCCACAAAACAGGCAGGCAGAAAGGAAGACAAGAAACGCCAAACGCAGGATCATACCAATTTTGCCCCGTTCGCCTCGCGCTTCGCTTGCAGCACTCAATCTAGAACACGCCATAGTGATGCCGGACAAGCATCCGGCATTGCAAACCAAGTAAACGGAATTCACCAGACGGTAGACACCGAGGCCTTCCGCACCTGCATAATGACTGAGCAGAACACGATACAGGAATCCGAGTGCCTGTAGCACAATATTCCCGCACGCCAAAACACCTGCTGCATATAGGATGGTCTTTTTCTGAATTCGCACAGCAAAACCCCATTTCAAAACAAAGTATGCCGTGAAATGAGGAAATATGAATAGAAAAACCGGACTCACACAAGGAATCCGGATTATATTTATTAAATTCGTTTGCTCATTTTCTCGCTATACTCTGCACGGAACGCAGCAAACATGCCATTGTCCAGTGCATCTCGAATTTCCTGCATCAAATGATTATAGAACCAAAGGTTATGAATCACCAATAGGCGCTGCGACAGCATTTCTCCACTCTTGAGCAAATGCCGCAGATACGCACGCGAGAACCTACGACAAGTCGGGCACTGGCAGCCCTCTTCGATGGGGCGATCATCCGTTTGATATTTGGCATTCATAATATTCAGAATACCGTTATGCGTGAACAAATGCCCGTGGCGCGCATTTCTTGTCGGCATAACGCAGTCAAAAAAGTCCACGCCTCTGGCAACGCCCTCTATAATATTGGACGGTGTACCCACCCCCATCAGATAGCGTGGTTTATTCGCCGGTGCATGCGGCAGCACTACATCCAAAATATGATACATTACTTCGGTGCTTTCACCAACTGCCAGACCGCCAATGGCATAGCCGGGTAAACCCATCCCGGCAATCTGCTGCATATGCTCAATACGCAGATCATCATAGGTGCCACCCTGATTGATACCAAACAGCATTTGATGCGGGTTGACTGTGTCTGGCAGGCTGTTCAGACGCTCCAATTCGGTCTTGCATCGTCCCAACCATCTTGTTGTACGGTCAATCGAGTTCTTAACATACTCTCGCGGTGCCGGATTCTCAATACATTCATCAAAAGCCATTGCAATATCCGAACCGAGGTTGGATTGAATACGCATACTTTCTTCCGGCCCCATGAAGATCTTTCGACCGTCCACATGCGAATGGAAGGTCACACCTTCCTCTTTGATTTTTCGAAGCGTCGCAAGTGAAAACACCTGAAATCCACCGGAATCAGTCAGCATCGGCCCATCCCAACGCATAAAACGATGCAAGCCGCCCATTTGTCTTATAATCTGGTCTCCCGGGCGCACATGCAGATGATAGGTATTGGATAACTCAATCTGACAGCCCAGTTCTTTCAAATCAAACGCGTCGACGGCCCCCTTAATAGCACCGGCGGTTCCAACATTTTGGAACACCGGCGTTTGCACGGTGCCATGCGCCGTGCAGAACACGCCTCTTCTGGCATTTCCCTCGGTTTTTAACAACTCAAATGTTCCGATTTGCATAATTCCCTCTTCATTTTCGGCGCAACGCCGTCTATATTTCGTCTTACCTTAAAAAATCATCATAGAATCTCCAAAGGAGAAAAACCGATATTCTTCTTCAATCGCTTCACGATAGGCTTCCATAATCATTTCACGAGTGGCAAAGGCAGAAATGAGCATCATCAAAGTGCTTTCTGGCAGATGAAAATTAGTCACCAGATGATCGACCACTTTGAAACGATATCCCGGATAAATGAAAATATCCGTCCAGCCCGATTGCGGCTGCACCTTTCCACTTTCATCCGCAATCGTTTCCAACGTGCGACAGGCCGTCGTTCCAACCGCCCAGATTTTTCCACCATTTTCCTGAGTGTTGTTAATCTGCTCAGCGGTCTGCTCATCCATGATATAGTATTCTGAGTGCATCACATGGTCCGTGATTTCATCTTCCTTTACCGGACGGAACGTGCCAAGCCCAACGTGCAGCGTCACAAACGCCAGTCTGATACCCTTTTCCTGCAAACTATTGAGCAACTCAGGTGTAAAATGCAGTCCCGCAGTCGGAGCCGCGGCAGAACCGGGCATTTTAGAATATACTGTCTGATAACGCTCCGGATCATCCAGCTTCTCCTTGATATAAGGTGGCAGCGGCATGGTACCGAGCTTATCGAGAATTTCCAAAAAAATACCATCATAATGGAAACAAATCAAGCGGTTTCCATCCGGCTGCACTGACTCCACCGTAGCGGTCAATATTCCATCACCGAAAACCAACTCCACACCTTCGCGTGTTTTGCGTCCCGGACGGGTCAAACATTCCCATAGGCCGTTTCCCTTGTCGGTCAGCAGAAGAACTTCAATCGGCGTTGTTTTGCCGACCGCATGCCCCATCAAACGTGCCGGTATAACACGAGAATTGTTAAACACCATACAGTCACCCGGCTGAACATATTCCAGCAAATCCCGGAAGTGACGGTGAGACACCGAACCGTCGGCTCTGTCAAGTACAAGCAAACGTGACGCATCCCGCTGCTCCAGCGGGTGCTGTGCAATCAAACGCTCCGGCAAATCAAAATAAAAATCGCTTTTTTTCATTGTAAAAGCATGGGTGCTCACGCGGAGCACCCATGCCATGCGCCTCCTTTATGGTAGGTTCATCAACCGGCAATCGAAATACCGGTATAGTAAAATTTCAGAACTTCTTCGTAGGTAAAGCCTTGCTTCGCCATCGCATACGCGCCCCACTGGCTCATACCCACACTATGTCCCCAGCCCGAACCGGTAAAAGTATAACTGGCAGGTGGCACAGCAGGCTCCGGAGTTATATCCGGCACGGCCGGACCTTCCGGATCCCCTGATGTAGATGAATCGGAAGCAATCACAACAGTCTGGCTGTCCGCATCGTAATCCACGCCAAAACCTAATGCACTACCTACATCACGCAATTTATAATAATTATTGGCATTGACCAGATAGCCTGTCAGAGATACCGTTTTCCCGTCCAGAACAATCGTTGCATTTGACGGTACACAGCTTGTAATCTGCGAGGACACCGAATCGGACATTTCTCCGCCTACCTCCTGATATGCCTTACCGCTGGTCAGCACAATTTGGCTGTTTTCAGAATCCCACGTTATATTAAACCGGCTGTCTGTGCCGTTTAATATGTAAGCAATATCGCGCAGCTTATAGTAATTATTATTCTCAATGTTGTAGCCTTGCGGGGTAACCGATTGCCCGTCCAACATCACTTTGTGCGTAGACGGACTGATTTTTATACTTGTACTCTGCGGCAGCAAAGCAGAGGCTGCATTAGCCGTATTGGGCTGGATGGTATAACGAATACTGTTTAATCCAAAAACCGTGCGCACACTGTCACGCTGAATGGTCACTTTTTTCCCATCCGTATCGGTTACTGTAACCTCATTGACATTGTCGGCATCTGTACGCTTTGTCACTGCAACATTAGCAACTGTACCAATCGTATAGCCTGCATTCAGTAGTTTTTGTCGTATCTCTTCAGCGGTCAAGGTCACACTCCAGGAGCTGTCATAGGTTTCATATGGATCAACCTTGCCTTGCAGATAAGGATAGTCGCCTCCCCAAACATTGGCTGCATCCTCCGTAGCGCCACCGTCCGAAGAGAAGAAATACCCAATGACCAGTTCACCATTATAAGCCAAATACTCGCCGCGCGTCGCTTCTACCGCGGCATCTGATGCGGCGGTAGCAAGATTTGTACCGAGATACATCTGGCAATTCGTGGTATTGCACAAATCATACCCGCTGCTCGTATGCTTGTGCGTGCCAAGCGCGAAGGAACGTGCACATACTGCCTGCGCTTTCTGCGCCTCTGCCGGCCAATCTGCACTGATTTCATATGGTAAAACACCCTTCACATAATCTTCCAGACCGACATAGTTTATAACTGTAAGGTTATTACCGGTGGCACGCCGATATACAAAGTCGCCATTCCATTTATAGCCCTTAAACCAGGTCAATGCACTGTTCGGACGGATCGCCAGATGATCCTCTCCCTGCTGCGACGTATACAGCACTTTTCCGGTCGCAGTGTCACTCACCTGAAAAGCATCATTTACTAACTGAATCGTCACCTGAGAAGAAGAAATTGATGTATTGCCGGAAAACGTAGTTCCCTGCATTTGTCCAATGATATAACCAGTCGCCTCACCGGATACATTTTCCAGCTTAGGGTCTGCAAAACTGCTTACACCGCTGATTGTCAAGCCAACGCGCAGTATAACATTGGTATCTACCGCAGAGGCAGGGACCGTACACAATCCTCCAACTGATACGATGATACAAAGCAACAAGGAAACAATCCTTTTCATTATTTCAACTCCTTCTAAATTTTTGTGCGTTCTATTGACAAATAAATTGCCTTACCTTACAATAAGAACGAAAAGTATGTTTTCACAGATAGAGGCGCGGTTTTCATCAGTATCGTCTGGTAGGGTCCGTAAACCCGTTAAGCAGCCGAGAAAGGGTCTTCCGCCGAAGCCGGTTCTTGTTGCGGCAAGGCTGTGCTGGACGTTCCGGAGAATATCCCTGCGTCTGTCATCAGCAGAAATGCCGGTGGAGAGCTATTCTGTTTAGAAAGCTGTGGCCTGTCTACTCTTTCTATTATAGTATAGATCATACCGGTTTTTCAACCGGTATTTTTCTTTGTTTCTCCCAGTATGCAAAAAATCAATTTTTTAGTAAATCTTTTGGAAGGATTTGATGAAAATGAATCACTACAAGGTAGGCATTGTCGGTGCAACTGGCATGGTAGGACAACGTTTTTCGCTTCTTTTAGAGAATCATCCTTGGTTTGAGGTAGTAGCGCTCGCCGCTTCCGCGCGCAACCGAGGCAAAACCTATGCCGAAGCCTGTGAAGGCCGATGGAAGATGGCTGTTCCGATGCCAGAAAAATATAGAGATATGGTTATGTACGATGCCACCGCCGATGCAGAGGAAATCGCGTCCAAAGTTGACTTCATTTTCTGTGCAGTAGATATGAAAAAGGATGAGATCCGTGCTTTGGAAGAAAAATATGCAAAGCTGGAATGTCCGGTTTGCTCTAACAATTCCGCAAATCGCATGACGCCCGATGTACCTATGATTATTCCCGAGATCAATGCCGATCACGCCAAAATCATTCCTGCACAGCGCAAGCGTCTTGGTACTAAACGCGGCTTTATCGCTGTTAAATCCAACTGTTCCATCCAGAGTTATGTACCGGCGCTGTCCGCGCTTTTGGATTTTGAACCAACCGAGGTTGCCGTTTGCACCTATCAGGCGATTTCTGGTGCTGGTAAGACCTTTGATACTTGGCCGGAAATGGTCGACAATGTCATTCCCTACATTGGCGGAGAAGAGGAAAAGAGTGAAAAGGAGCCGATGAAGGTTTGGGGCCATATTGAAGGCGACCATATCGAACCGGCTACCTCCCCTGTCATTACCTCGCAGTGTCTGCGCGTTGCCTGCTCCGACGGACATATGGCGGCGGCATTTGTAAGATTCAAAAATAAACCGTCCAAAGAAGAGATGATTGCGCGTTGGCGCAGTTACAAGGGCCGCGCACAGGAATTGCGACTCCCCTCTGCTCCCGAGCATTTCCTGACTTATTTTGAAGAAGATAACCGCCCGCAGACCAAGCTTGACCGCGATTTGGAAGGTGGTATGGGCGTTTCGATTGGCCGTCTGCGTGAAGATGCTCTGTATGATTATAAGTTTGTCAGCCTGTCGCACAATACACTGCGCGGCGCAGCCGGCGGTGCCGTACTGATGGCGGAGTTGCTATGTGCCGAAGGCTATATGGACCGCTAAAGGAGGCTATTTTTATGAAGAATCCTGTTTTTACCGGCGCCGGTGTTGCCATTATCACGCCGTTCAAATCTACCGGTGAAGTGAATTATGAAGAATTTGGCCGCATTATTGATTACCAAATCGAACACAGTACAGACGCGATTATCGTCTGCGGCACGACCGGTGAATCCTCTACCCTTCACGATAAGGAACATCGTGAAGTTGTAGCCTGGTGCTGTGAATACGTCAACCATCGTATTCCGGTGATTGCAGGTGTCGGCTCCAACGATACCGACTACGCAATTCAACTGACCAAATTTGCCAAGGAATGCGGCGCAGACGGCGGCCTCTCTGTTACCCCGTATTATAACAAGACCACTCAGCGTGGTCTGATTGCACACTATACCGCAATTGCCGATAGCTGTGATTTGCCGATTATCCTGTATAATGTTCCCAGCCGTACCGGAGTTTGCTTTACTGCCGACACGCTGTATGAGCTATCCAAGCACCCGAACATCAATGGTCTCAAGGCAGCATCTGGAAACTTTAGTCTAATTGCAGCCTCCATGGCAAAGTGCGGTGATGCTCTTAATGTATGGTCCGGTAATGACGACCAGATCGTACCGCTCATGGCACTTGGCGGAAAGGGCGTTATCTCCGTACTTTCTAATGTAGCACCGCAGGAAACGCATGACCTGACACAGCTGTGCCTGCAAAACCGTTATCCGGAGGCGGCAAAAATGCAGTTTGCGTATCACAATCTGATTGATGCGCTTTTCTGTGAGGTCAATCCGATCCCGGTTAAAAAGGCAATGGAAATTCTCGGTTGGGATGTCGGCGCACTGCGATTGCCGCTTGTTGAGCCAACCGAAGAGCATATTGCACTGATTCGTCAGGAACTGGTCGCCGCAGGCTGCAAGATTTGATCCCCTTGCCATAAAGGAGTTTTAAAAAGATGTTAAAAATTGCACTTTCCGGCTGCAATGGCCGGATGGGCCGTGTCATCAGTGATATTGTCGCAAGCAAACAGGATATGGAAATTGTTGCCGGTTTTGATATCAACACAGAGAGGCATGCCGATTTCCCGGTTTATGCCGACCCCTTTGAGTTTTCAGGCAAATGCGATGTCATTATAGATTTTTCCAATGCTTCGAGCACCGAGCATTTACTGGCCTATTGTGAGCAGCATAACACTCCGATTGTTATTTGCACGACCGGTCACTCGCCGGAACAGCTCCAGAATATTCGGACAGCATCCGCAAAGTTTCCGATCTTCCGTTCAGGTAATATGTCTATTGGTATCAATCTGATGATAGAACTGCTTCGCCAATCTGCATCAGTACTCGGAGAAAATTACGATGTTGAGATAATTGAGAAGCATCACAATCAAAAGCTGGATGCGCCGTCCGGCACTGCACTGATGTTGGCTGACGCTGTAGCGCACGCACTCCCCTATGACGCAGAATATGTCTACGATCGCCATGAGCGCCGTTCAAAGCGCCCAGCACACGAAATCGGCATTTCTACTATCCGCGGCGGCACAATCGTTGGTGAGCATAGCGTACTGTTCTGTGGGCGCGATGAAATCATTGAAATCAAGCACACTGCACTTTCCCGAGAAGTATTTGCAGTTGGTGCGGTGGACGCTGCCGCCTTTATGGCTGGCTGCATGCAGGCCGGCATGTATGATATGAGCGATGTGATTGCCTCTCACAGTAACTGATAAAATAGGAATGCACTGTAAAATGAACTGCTCTCCGCCAATAGACCGGCTAAAATTTATAAGATTTTCCCGGTCAAAAGCCAGTGTGTGAAGCATCCCTAAAAGTTAGATAATTTTTCATGAGATAGAATAATTCAAGCAATCGAAAGGGTTTGTTGCCTGTGAATTGATATGCTCCCTCTATGAGAGACAGAGAAATAAAACACTGTCAATCATGGAGGGAGCATTGTTATGCCACAAAAACAGAAACTTAGCATAGAGAAAAAGATCGAGATTATACGGGACTGCTTGAAAGGACGGGTCGG